>NZ_JBHIOW010000007.1:0-113979 GCF_042195725.1 Bartonella sp. AP65SXKL | reverse complement strand
TTCTGGACTACTACGTGGGCGGTGATTTAAACACCAAACAGAATTGGGCAAAATATCCCCCGCTTGATAACCCGATAAGAGATGACCTTCAATCTCACCAACATCCGCACATAGCGTATGAAATCCACCGATCTTTTCAGAATTATCCTCTGTATAGCCATCAGGAGCCGTCAGATTTTGCGAAAGCTCAAAGGATAGCTCATTCGTCTGATCTTTTAAGATGAGATATATAATAATCCTTTCCTGCTTCAAGATCTTCGTCAAAAGTCATCCTTCCACGCCCTAGAACGCGGTAAAAGAGATACCTACCCCCATTCTCTTCACCATGATAAAAGCGAAAACATGCCCCGTCATTGATCACAAGACCTTTTCTATTTTTCGGATCGGCTTCCAGAATTCTGTCAGGTTGATGAAAACGCACATTCTCTAAAAAATTAGTGGAAAGAGAACCTACCTTACTTTGAAGTTCAGAAAGACTGTCACTGTTCCTCTGTGCCTTCTCTTGAACTTCTATCAATGCACTCTTCGCTTCTTCCGCTAACACTTTTGCCTCAGAGGCGGCTGTATTCGCAGAATTTGTCGTTGCTGTCACCGTGTCTAATGAACTCTTGACCTCTCCAAGCCCTCGCTTTGTCGTATCAGCCTCTTCTTTTGCTTGCTCCGCAACATTCATCGCTTCTTCCGCTGTTATCTTCGCAGTCTCAGCTACTTCCTTGGCTTCTACAACCAAAGGTTCTACCTTATCTGCCTTAACCTGCGCTGCTTCATAAATGATCAGATCAAATTCTGATAAACCGTATTTCTCTTGCGCATCCGCAATCACTTGGATTAATTGGTAAGTAGCAAACACCACGGTCATTGCATTCGCTAAGACTTTATTTGTTTTTTTCAAAGCTTTTGAACATCATTTGGTAGCTGATAGAGCCAAGATCTGAGACATCGAGTTCGACAACAGCATCTTTGTTTTACGACGCTTGCCAACTTATGTATCAGAATACACCACAAAGGAATGAAACAGTACTTCTGTATAGCGTGTCCATTCTCTTATCGTTTATGACATCAAAGCCAGAAAAGGCACGAGAAACAAAACACGCTCTCCAGTTCCGGCTATTTGTTGTGCTATCTTAAAGCTGGTAAAAATCTTCTCCGTTCCAAATGCCATAATAAGTTTGCCACGGTCTGCTTCTTTTTAATCATCACAGACTTTCTCATACTTTTGGATTTGTTGAAAAGTTATCCCTAATTGGTGCCCTAATTGCTTTTACGACATTCCCAGCATTTTTCTTTGAAAGCAATTTTTTGCCTATAGAAATGTCGTTAAAATGTGGCTTTTTGCTTTTCACTTTCAAGTCCCCCGCCGGTTGCGAGCACCCTCGCATTAGTATTCCGAGAGCCTGAAAGTATTGAATACGAACCAGATTTTTACTTTTAGTGCTCATAGCACCTAGACATAGAAAAATATCCCATAATTCCGAGACACCCACAGAGTGGGCTCATTTATGATCGAACTTTAGGGCTTTCAGACCCTACTAATCGCTGCGTAGACGAGCAAAATCACTCTTTAAGTAATAAAGTAATTTCAGGAGATTAGCAATCAAAATGAAAATAATCTCAAAGACTATAAGATTGAGCACTCTTCAAAAGAGGATAATGCGAAGGGCTGTCATCGTGGTTAGTCATTAACCCACATAATGCTTCTTTTCCAGAAAACGCAAAACGCGATATAAGAAAAAATGTTGTTTGCAAAGTTTTCTCTTGCCTATACAAAAGAGAAAATGAAAAATTTGGAGGGCTCCCATGATAAATGACATCTACTGTGTTGGATACAATTATGTTGAACATGTTCATGAACTAGGTAATGTTGTTGAAGATGAACCTGTTATCTTTAGCAAGCCAAAAAGTTCACTCGTTTTAGGCAATGAAATTTATCTCCCTGATTTTTCCAAAGAAATACATTTTGAAACCGAAATTGTGCTCAAAATCTCAAAGGACGCTTTCATGATCATGGAGGCAGAAGCAGAAGAATGCTATGATGCCGTAGCAATAGGTCTTGATCTCACCGCGCGGGATTTGCAAACAAAACTGAAAGAAAAAAAGCTTCCTTGGCTTTTATCGAAAGGATTTAAAGGCGCTGCATACGTCTCTGACTTCATAAACAAGGAAAAAATAAACAACCCAATAACCTTTGCAATGAAGTTGAATGGCGAAACAAGACAAGTTGGCAATACGAAAAATATGATCTTTAGCTTTGAGAAGATAATCTCATTTTTAAGTCACTACATTCAGCTAAGACGTGGTGATCTCATATACACAGGCACTCCACAGGGTGTCGGAAAACTTTCTCAGTTTGACAGAATAGAATTGTATCTCGAAAATCAATTAATTTCAGAGCTAAAAGTAAAATGAATCATCAAATACTGACCTTTTTCCTTGTTTCATTTTTTTAGTCATCTCACCGGGGCCGAATATGGCCCTTATCATCGATAATGCAACGAGATTGGGAAGAAAGAACGCATTTGTAAACGTTTTAGGATTGTGTACAGCAACATATGTGCATGGGGCATTTTCCACACCTAGGTGTATCAGCGCTCATTCTCAACAACAAAACGCTGTTTTTTTTAGTAAAACTCATGGGTGGCAGCTATTTATTATACATGGGCTTTAAATCAATTAAATCTGGAATACACAGCTTAAATTCAAAAGAAAGAAGTTCAACGAATGAAAAGCATGCTACGAGTTAAACAAAGCTTTTAACCAGCTATATGGACGGTTTTCTGACACAAATACTAAACCCCAAAGTATCTATATTTTACATAGCAGCTTTTCCAAAATTCTTAGCTTCTGGAGGTAGCATTAAAAAAGGTTTTGAACTTGTCACAATACATTCTTTCAACATCTTTGCATGGTTTACTTTAATGACCATTTTTATATCATTTGCCAGTACCGCCTTAAAAAAGCAGCGGGTAAAAGGCTCGATTAACATTGCGACAGGAACAGTTTTATCTTTGATAACAAATTGTAAAGTTAATAGAGCAATCTTTTCCTGATTCTGTCTCTCACTATGAATAGCTCAATCTCTAACAGAGCTTATACAATCCCCAGTTCTTTTTTCTTTGTATAACTGAATTACGTTGCATTTCTTTATCATACTCTCAAGGACGTTTGTGTAAACTTTGTGTAAACAATGTGAGTTTCTCGCAACATTTTATAAAATGTTACCAATATCTAAACAAAATCCTTATTCATCACTTTTAAAAAAATAAGCTATGATATTCCTCTTTTCGTTTATGAAACAAAAGTAACTTTTTGATTTATGATAGCACCATACAAACAAAAAAATGATTTAAAAATCATTTTAATTTTCCATTAAAAATTGTTTCTTAAACTAAGATGAGAACTCTCGAGTGCTACTTGAGCAAAAAGTAAACTCTCACCATTATGAATAATAATAAATAATGCACTGATTACAAATAATAAGTTTCAAAAAATTATAAAAACTCCTGACAACTTTCTGAAATAATTTTAAAAGCCCCACGTCTTTTAATGAACAATTAATTTGTTATTCATAACAATAAAAAGCTCCCCATTCAAATATCTGTTACGTTATTTAAGAGGAAAACATTCTCTTTTTTCAAAACCATATTCCTAAAACATATTCTTTTCTTTATCCACACAAAATCCTAAAAAACGTTTTTTTCCTTTACACCTCATTTATATCATGCTTCGATACAAAATAATGCTTTTTTAGTGTAATTTAATCTCAAAATAATTAAAGGGAACCCCCAAAAAATGAGCTACAAACAAAATTTAAAAGATAATTCTCAGAATAAGTTACAGCGTGGACTACACAACCGACATGTACAACTTATAGCCATTGGTGGTGCTATTGGAACAGGTCTCTTCATGGGGGCAGGAAAAACAATTAGTGTAGCAGGTCCTTCCATCATACTCGTTTATGCTATTATCGGTTTTGCTCTATACTTTGTCATGCGTGCTATGGGAGAATTGTTGCTTTCTAATTCACAATACCGATCTCTTATTGATTTTTCAACCGATATGCTAGGACCGGGAATCGCTTTCTTTGTTGGCTGGAGCTATTGGTTGAGCTGGGTTGTAACTGGAGCTGCTGACATTATTGCCATCATCACTTATATGAACTTTTGGTGGCCAACACTCAATCCATGGTTTACCGTTTTTACCTGCATTAGTGTCTTTTTAATCTTTAACCTCTTTGCCGTGAAACTATTCGGTGAACTTGAATTCTGGTTTGGTCTTATCAAAGTCGTCGCAATTTTAGCATTAATTGTTGTGGGATTTTATATGATCGTTACGGGCTTTACCTCTCCCAATGGTACGGTTGCTTCTCTCAATCACGTATGGAACGATGGCAATATCTTTCCGCGAGGAATGACAGGTTTTTTTGCTGGATTTCAAATTGCCATTTTTTCTTTTGTTGGTATAGAAATTGCTGGAACAACCGCTGCTGAAGTAAAAGAACCTAAAAAAGTTCTCCCCAAAGCAATTAATGCAATACCGATCCGTATTGTACTCTTTTACATTTTTTCTCTCGCTGTAATTATGTCTGTCACACCTTGGGATCAAATTGTTCCAGATAAAAGCCCCTTTGTCTCGATGTTTTGGCTTGCAGGCATTCCGATAGCTGCTGGCTTGGTAAACTTTGTCGTTATTACCTCAGCTGCCTCTTCAGCAAATAGTGGTATTTTTTCTACCAGCCGTATGATATATGGACTTGCAACACAAAAAGGTGCCCCTCCAATTTTAGGTAAACTTTCCAGATACCATGTTCCAGCCAATGCTCTATTCTTTTCCTGTTTATGTATTTTAATAGGGTATACAATTGCCTCACTCTCTCCAAGCCTCATAAGTGCTTTTACAATTGTGACAAGCATTTCAGCTATTGCATTTTTATTCGTATGGTCTGTAATTTTGATTAGCTATATTGTGTATCGTCGCAATCGCCCTCATCTACACGCTGAATCCATTTATAAAATGCCAGGAGGTGTTATCATGTGTGGGATAATTTTAGTTTTCTTTGTTTTCATGCTCTATTTGTTGACATTAGAAGCTGATACTCTACTAGCCTTAAAATATAGTATATTCTGGTTTGTTTTCTTAGGTATAATGTATTTTATGTTTGTAAAGAAAAAAATAACTCAAGGTAACAAATAAAGTCTATACATAAAAACATCTCAAAAAAGGGTAATTTTAGTTACCCTTTTTCTACTTAACCTCCTCCCCAAACATCAAAAAACGACGATTCCTACCGGCACCGGTTTGTAAACAATCCGGCTTATTAAGGGGGAATGCTGCTGATCATTTATATGGTTCACCTACATAAGGCTCTATGGGCTAGCCCTGCCCTGAACACTCACCACCCATTCTAAAAATACTTAATGCGTAAAATGTTATATGCTTTATATCACTACTCTACACAACAGTATTTTACTGCACAATAGGATAAGAAACGAGCTATTCTGTAAAAAATTCTCTATAAACTTCACTGACATTGTTTACTAATAAAACATGAGATTTATCTAAAACTTTCCCCCCCAAAAAATTTATATTCAATTTTTTATCAAAATTAAAAATATAGCTCTAAACAGAATATATCTTAATAGCTATCTGCAATAAAAAAAGATTCTATGAAAATATTTTTCTATTTGTAATAAATTTTAAATATTAATACTTAAATGTAAATTTTAAATATATTTTTTAATGTTTTAAATAATAGTTTAACAATTTAAACTTATTTTATTTATATACAAAGTTTTATATTTAATAAATTTACAATTTTATTTATATTTTTATACAGATAACAATATATATAAATAAATAATTTTAAATATAAAGATATTTATATAAAAATTACTATAAACAAATATACATAAATATAAATTATATTATATATTATTATATATTATATATTATATATATTACTTATGTATAAAACATAAAAAATCAAAAAAATATAATACAATTTATCTTTTTTTTCTTATATATAAAATAATTATTCCATTAATTAATAATGTTTTTGCTTTATTCACATATAGTCATAGAAAAAAATTCCTTTACTCCTTAACCATAGCGTGTTCCGATAGAAGGAATTACCTTTTTTAGGGTAATTTTTATTTAAAAATAACTAAGGAGAACTCCCCAAAAATGAACAAACAAAATTTAGAAAAAAAACCTAAGAAGAAATTGCAACGTGGACTACATAACCGACACATACAACTTATAGCCCTTGGTGGAGCGATTGGAACAGGTCTCTTCATGGGATCAGGAAAAACAATCAGTGTAGCAGGCCCCTCAATTCTACTCGTTTATGCAATTATTGGTTGTGCTCTATACTTTGTCATGCGTGCTATGGGAGAGTTATTGCTTTCTAATACACAATACCGATCTTTTATTGACTTCTCAACCGATCTTCTAGGGCCATGTGCCGGATTCTTTATCGGCTGGACATATTGGTTGTGTTGGATTGTCACTGGAACTGCTGAAATTATTGCTATTGTCACTTATACACACTTTTGGTGGCCTGAGCTCAATCCGTGGATTCCTGTTATAATTGGTCTTATGTCCTTTTTAATTCTTAACCTCGTCGCCGTAAAACTATTTGGCGAACTTGAGTTTTGGTTTGGTTTTATCAAAATCGTAGCAATTCTAGTCCTAATCGTTGTAGGATTTTATATGATCTTTACCGGTTTTGTCTCTCCAAACGGTACGGTTGCTTCTCTTAGCCATATATGGAACGGTGGGAATATTTTTCCGCGAGGAATTACAGGCTTTTTTGCTGGATTTCAAATTGTTATTTTTGCTTTTGTTGGCATTGAACTCGCTGGAACAGCTGCTGCTGAAGTAAAAGAGCCTCAAAAAGCTTTACCACAGGCTGTTAATTCAATACCAATCCGCATTGTATTCTTTTATATATTCTCTCTTCTTGTGATTATGTCTGTGACGCCGTGGGATCAAATCAGTCCAGAAAAAAGCCCATTTGTAACAATGTATGCACTTATTGGTATCCCAACTGCTGCAGGTTTGATGAACTTTGTTGTCCTCACAGCTGCCGCATCTTCAGCAAATAGTGGAATTTTTTCTACCAGCCGTATGATATATGGGCTAGCAACACAAAAAGGTGCTCCTAAATTTTTAGGAAAACTTTCTCGTAACCACGTTCCAGCCAACGCATTATTCTTTTCATGTATATGCATCTTATTTGGTTATGCCGTTGTATCGTTATCTCAAACACTCATAGCTGCTTTTACAATTGTTACGACAATTGCCGCAACTTTGTTTATATTTGTATGGTCTATCATTTTGATCAGCTATATCGTCTATCGCCGCAATCGTCCTCTCCAGCATACTGTCTCTCCTTATAAAATGCCAGGAGGTGTTGTTATGTGTTGGGCGCTTCTTGTTTTCTTTGCATTCATTATCTATTTATTGTCATTAGAAGCTGACACTGCCATAGCTTTAAAATACACTCCAGCATGGTTCATATTTTTAGGAATTGTATACTTTCTTTTTGGGAAAAAGAATTATGCAAAAAATTAAAAAATAAAGCTTATGTTTCCAAAAACATATAAAAAAGGGTAACTAAAGTTACCCTTTTTTTGATATTTATCTATAAAATTATAAAAGCTATTGACAAAATATCTCTGTAGAATCTTCAATTACGCTCTTTATTAACCAAAGCATTCGATTTTATCCAAGGCATCATAGAACGAAGTTTTTTACCAACTTCTTCAATAGGATGATTATCATTTAAACGCCGCATACTTTTAAAATGAGCAGCACCAGCTTTATATTCTTGAATCCAATTCGATGTAAATTTACCCGTTTGAATATCTTTCAATATACGTTTCATTTCTGCTCTGGTTTCATCCGTAATCACACGTGGACCAGACATATATTCACCCCATTCAGCTGTATTAGAAATCGAATAATTCATATTTGCAATGCCCCCTTCATACATGAGATCAACAATCAGTTTAACCTCATGCAAACACTCAAAATAAGCCATTTCCGGCGCATAACCTGCTTGTGTTAATGTTTCATAACCTGCTCGAATCAATTCAACAAGACCACCACAAAGAACCGCTTGTTCACCAAAAAGATCAGTTTCGCACTCTTCTTTAAATGTTGTTTCAATCACCCCAGCACGTCCACCACCAAGTCCACATGCATAAGATAATGCTACATTATGTGCATGCCCTGAAGCATCTTGCGCCACCGCTATTAAGCAAGGAACACCACAACCCCGTTGGTATTCATGACGAACTGTATGCCCTGGACCTTTAGGAGCAATCATCACAATATCAACGTTTTTTTTAGGTTCAATCAAGCCAAAATGAATGCTCAAACCATGCGCAAAAGCAATCGCTGCCCCATCGTGTAAATGATCATGAATATGTTCCTTATAAATATCAGCTTGCAATTCATCTGGTGTTGCCATCATGATGAGATCTGCCCATTTTGCTGCTTCAGCAACACTCACCACTTCAAAACCATCAGCCATGGCTTTTTTAACTGTTTCCGACCCTGAACGCAAAGCTATTTGCACATTTTTAACACCAGAATCTTTCAAGTTTAAAGCGTGCGCACGCCCTTGAGAACCATAACCAACAATGGCTACTTTTTTCCCTTTAATGAGATTAACATCCGCATCACGATCATAATAAACACGCATAAAAAATTCCTTCTTTCTCTATTTAAACTGGATTTCAGATTATTTTTATTCAATAAGAAACATTATCTACAGTGCATCACACACTTATAAAGACAAAAAAAACCGCTTATAAGAACACAGCAATTGAATAATTTTAAAGTTTACATATTGCATAGAAAAAACTGTAGTCCCCAAACATTCCTAAAACATATACGGATCCCCAAATAAACTTCAACTGCTATTCTACAAAAACAATAATTACACAAAATAAGATTTCTAAAGAAAATTTAGCTAATATTCTACTCTTTTATCGTGCAACAACGCTATATTCTAAAAATTAAGATACAACATACAATCTTTAACATGAACCAAATCAATACGGATAGCAAGAAAAATTACAAAATAACAAGTATTGTTTTAATACAACCTTCAAAAGCATATACAACAATATCTTTAGAATAATAGAGAGGATGTTTTTACTTTTTACGTTCTTTTAATATCCACGCCTCTCACACGAAGAAGCCCCCATACGGCTATTATGTTATCCATTTATGGCGCCTTATAAAAAAATTTTAATATGCTCAAGCCCTTTTCAAGAATTCCCTATAATAGTGTAAGATTTATTGCACATCACTCTCTTTACTTCATAAAGCTACAAGTCGATATCATCATTCTATTTAACAGCTCCTATTGCATTAAGCTTATTCATAAGGAGATTTTACGTTATACTATTTACAGATAACCCAAAAATGAGCTCAAATATCAAGAAAATTTGTGTATTGATCCATTAAAATCCTACGCACTCCTTTATAAGGGAAATACTTTCAAAACCCTACTTCTTCTCCATTCAAAGAAATTATAATAAGAAGATTTTAAAACTTCCTCATAATGGATAGTACAAATAAAAAACATCGCATGCACTCAAAAACAAAAGATAGAAAGCAACCAATAAATAGAGGAACAATAGAATATTTATAATGCACGATAATAGTGCTATTTATCTCAACATATATAAAATTGCTTTTTAAGATAAATTGGCAAACCTCTATAAAAATTTCTTTTCCAATTTTTATAGAGAGAAAAAGATTACGATAATAACCGGATAAAACGCTGAACAGTCTCATGTATTCCATACTCTAATGCATCAGCAATGAGCCCATGGCCAATAGAAACTTCATCAAGCCAAGGAATATTTTTGACAAGAGCAGGAAGATTCATAAGTGTCAGATCATGCCCTGCGTTTATACCTAACTGCAATTCTTTTGCTCTTCTTGCTGCTAAAACAAGTTTATTGAGCTCTTGATCTTGTTTTGTTTTATCCTGAAATGCACCACCGTAAGGTCCCGTGTAAAATTCCACACGATCAGCGCCCATTGCTTTAGCAATATCAAGACCATCGACAGTAGGATTAGCAAAAAGGGATACACGAATCTTTCTGTTTTTTAAATTCTGAATAATAGGTGCTAAAAATTCTGCATCATGAGCAAAATTCCAACCATGATCAGACGTTGACTGATCTGGATCATCAGGAACAAGGGTAATCTGATCCGCATAGTTTTTAGCGATATCCAAAAATTGATCACTGGGATAACCTTCAATATTAAACTCAGCAGTAGGAAAAGTGTTCTTTATTAAACAGTATATATCTGGTAAATCCGCAAAACGAATATGCCTTTCATCAGGGCGCGGATGAACCGTCAAACCTGCTGCTCCAGCAGCAAGCGCTATATGCCCAATATTCGTTATACTTGGCCACGGAAGATTACGTCGATTACGCAAAACAGCAACAGCATTAAGATTAACCGAAAGTTTTACCGCCATGCCCATTTCCATTTTTTTATAGTGTGTAACAAGATAGAAAAAAGGCATTTTCCATCTGAAACTTAGATGATATACACATCTTTTTTCTATCGAACAATCGTTAAACGTTCTGCTGCGCGGGTAATTCCCGTATAAAGCCAGCGCGCATACATATCACGAAATGCAAAACTTTCATCAAACAAAACGACATTATTCCATTGAGAACCTTGCGCCTTATGAACCGTTAATGCATACCCATAATCAAAATCATCATATCGCTTTTTTAATTGCCATGAAATTTCTTGATCAGGGTTTTCAAACGCTGCTTTTAAAAGTTTAATCTTTGCTACCCCACGCTCACTTTCTTCTGGTTTCACAAGAAGATTAATACTTGGTTTAACGGTCTCCTTCTGTGAAGTCATCACCTTCCATAAAGAGCCATTCAACAAACCTTTAATCGGATCATTTCGCAAACACACCAGCTTATCTCCCGCTTGTGGATAATCTGCTGTAAATCCCTTTAACACACGTAAACGCTGATTATAAAGGTGGCGTGTACGATTAACCCCTACCAAGACCTGATCAGCATCCAAAACCAATTGTTGATTGACCTCTTTACGTGTCACAACGCGCGCTTCTCCATAGTCACCATAAGCAATATCGCGTCCTTCACGTACATCCATAGCAAGACGTATAATCGGATTATCTCGCGCTTGCCGATGAATTTCTGAAAGAAGAAAATCTGGTTCCCCATTAGAAAAAAAGCCTCCACCTGATATAGGAGGCAATTGACCTGGATCACCAAGAACAAGAATTGGCGTTCGAAAACTCATTAAATCACGGGCCAATTTTTCATCTACCATCGAGCACTCATCAACAATAATGAGTTTAGCTTGTGCAGCAGCACTTCTTCGATTTAACATAAATGTTGGAGCAATAGACTTTTTTCCTGTTATTTCATCGGAAACTTCCTCTTCTCCACGCGGACAATAAATCAGCGAATGAATCGTACAAGCATTGCTTGCACCTTTAGAACGCAAAACCTGCGCCGCCTTCCCTGTAAAAGCAGCAAATTGAACAGAACCATCAACTGTCTCTGCAAAATAGCGTGCAAGCGTCGTCTTACCCGTCCCCGCATAGCCAAAAAGGCGAAAAAGAGGAAAACGCCCTTCCTTCAACCACGCGGCAACAGCCTTCAATGCATTATCCTGTTCCGGCGAAAACTGCATAGCTTACCAACATAAGATTTGCATAAAAAGAGCAGTATTTTGAAAAAAACCGACTATCAAGAAAAACCTTTTTATTAAGAATTGCTGACACACGCCCATCTAACAACTTTCGTAGCACAATTATCAATTATTTACCCATTGTTTTTTCAAGATATTGTAACAATCTAAATTTTATCTATACATCGATCTTCTTGGTAACACCTTATGCGTATCAAATAAAATATCATTTTTTACAACAGTAACACCAACAATGGAAGATGCATATCTTAAATTTAAAATAACACCTATATACGCTTTTTCTAACCAAAATTTAGAATGAGAAAAAGAGCATTGCAATTGCAAAACCCTCACTAGAAAAAATGTCCTTAACAGGATAAAAATAATGTAATTTTTGAACGCTATTTTACACAATCAATCAGCTTTCTTGCACATAAAATAAAGTACATCCACTATTACGAAATAATAATTAAATATATCAAAAACCTTTTAGCAGAAATAAAAATAGCTCTCAACAAAACGACTTAATCCTATGATGATACACCTATAAAGTTCCTATCTCCCTCTCATCATGATTTTAATAAATTTACTCTTCATGCTACAAATAAGTGATATCTCAACGAATAAAGAGAGACATCACACTTATATGAAGCACGCTTTATCTCGCACAAATATGTAGCTTTTTCTGTTTCAACAATAAAATATGGTTCGTAAGTATGGCCTTCTTGGTAGTCTATTATAGAAAACTGGGACATGGCTTCAGTCCAGCGTAGCGCTTCAGGTTCATCCTCTAGAATATGAGAAAAGCGCAATTCTCCATCTATTGAGTTAAACTTTTTCTTTTTGTCGCAATGTTTTAAAGTTTATAAAAACTAACTGATTAATGCTATTCTTATTGCTAGAAATAACAATAAATCAAGGGGTATAATTTGTTAATAGGCTTGGTGTTATGTCAAAATATCAGCGATGAGATTGCTTTTTGGTTGTTTTAGAAATGAAATAATGAGCTCAAATATTGATGAATGAAACGGAAGGTTTAAATTGAAAATATTAATTCCAGATGACTATCAAAAAGCCACTCTAACATTACAGTCTATTACAAAATTAATGAAATCGCATGAAGTGCTGGTTATAAATAATTTAGCTAAAGAATGTAATTTAGAAGATAAGCTCAAAGAGATAGATATTCTTATCTTAATTAGAGAGCGGACTATAGTTGATAGAAATCTTCTCCTGAAACTGCCAAATTTAAAATTAATCTGCCAAACAGGCCCTATAGGTTCACATATTGATATAGAAGCTTGTAGAGACTTAGGAATTGAAATATTAGACGGTGGTGGAGATCCAACTTCTGCTGCTGAATTTGCCTGGCTCTTAATTATGTCTGCGCGTAGAAAACTCTATAAATCTGTGTCTGATATGAAAAAAGGACGCTGGCAAACAACATTTGGCAACCAAATGAAAGGGGCTACTCTTGGAATATTCGGGTTTGGGCGTATTGGTAAAATGGTTGCTCAATATGCTCAAGCTTTTGGCATGTCCATTTTAGTTTATGGGAGCGAGCGTTCAACGCAAGAAGCAAAAAATTTAGGTTATCATTTTACGCATTCAAAAGAAGAATTTTTTACACGTCCTGACATTATATCCATCCATTTACGTTTAAGTGATAAAACTAGAGAAATCATAAAATTAGATGATCTATTGAGCATGAAACCTCATGCTATTTTTGTCAACACAGCGCGTTCAGCTTTGATTGAAAAAGGGGCGATAGAAAAAATACTCAGTTTGGAAAATTCAACTTACTTTGCACTGGATGTTTATGACAGCGAGCCAGTATATGAGAGCAAATTATTGCAATCAGATAGAGTTCTTTGCACACCGCATCTGGGCTATGTGACTGAAGAAAGCTTTGAGAATTATTTTGAAAAAGCTTGCCAAAATATAGCTTCTTTTATGAAGAGCGCTTAATGCCGGCTGAGCCAATGTTTGTAAAATTTATCTTATATCGCTAGCGTATCAAATTTGCACGACACATAATAGCTTATTTCCTTAAATGAAGCATATTCCTTAGTTTTCATATTAATACCAATAGTATGGACAGATTTTTATGTAATCAGCATAAAATACACAATTTATTATTGCAATCATTAAAAAAGGCTACCTCATTGGAATACACTTTAATTGGAGGAGGCTGAGTGAGCAATAATAAATTTATAGAAAAAATTATTATAGATGGATTGTATTGCTTGTTGCCACTATCGCTCAAGCATCAGCCTGTTTCTTTGTTCAAGGGATTGGTCCTTTAGCTGAATTTTTTAAGAAAGATTTCTCGCTTAGTAACTCTCAGATAGGTTTGCTGTCTTCAGCCGCGCAGTTCCTACCTATTATTGGCTTACTTGTAGCTGACGAATTACTAGACAAGTTTAACGAGCGCTATATTGTTGGCGTTGGCGCACTCGGCGTTTCTGTCGCCCTTTTGTTGGGAGCAATCGCAGATAACTATATTTCCCTTTTGGTTTGTTTGCTAATTATAGGGGAATTTTATAGTTCTGCTCAACCCGGTGGCGCTAAATCTGTTTCTTCATGGTTTCCACAATCGCAGCGCGGATTTGCAATGGGAATAAGGCAGGCGGGGTTAACATTAGGTTGTGGGGGCATTAGCTGGAATAGTTCTTCCTGCTAGTGTGCTTGTCTATGGCATACAAGGTGCGTTTTGGTCGGTGCCATAGTTTCTTTTTTAGGGGGATGTATATTTATTATTTTTTATCACTCACCAGCAAAAGTTATCGCTATCGTTCCAAAAAGCAAGGCAAGAATTTCGTTCTATGCAAATGTAAGATCTCGTCTTGCAATGTTGGCTGCGCCTCATATGAAGAATATTATTTTTCCAAGCGTTTCACTTGTGATCGTTCAATATGTTTTAACCATTTTTATAACGATCTATTTTTATAGAATCTATCACCTGTCTCTAGATAAAAGTGCTTATTTATTTTTTGTTTCACAGGCTTCTGGTGCCTTAGGAAGAATTATTTTAGCAGCGTAGTGTGATCATTGTAAAAAAGGACAATTTTTTCCTGTCTTGTTTTGCATGATTGCAGTCGTTTTTGGATTTTTAATATTAATTTTGGGCATAAGTGGATCCATAATTTATTTAACTATTTTATCTGCTTGGTTAGTTTTTTGGGAATGGAATGGTATGGCCCTTGGGCTGCTTATATTGTAGACTCTTAAGCCGAAAGAAAGCGTTGGCTTTTCTCTGGATTTAGGAATGTCTATAAATCAAATCGCAATCATTACTGCTCCACGATTATTTGGATTAATCCAAAATTTTACAGAAACTTATTTACTAACATGGCTGATTTTAATTATTGTTTTTTCACTTTTCTTAATAAGAAAGTAGGGAAATATAATTGGGGAGGAAATTATAATGATAAATGAAAATACTTTTGAGTTGAGCAATATCGAAAGAGACAAACTTTGGGAGGCTTTAGACCATGTTATTTATGATCCATACGGGTGGTATTGAATATTCGGTTGAGCTAAAAAATAGCATTTTCGCTGCTACCCCATAGAATATTAACAATTCTTATGAACCAAAAGGTGTCTATTACTCCCAGACCATATCTAATCTTTGAAAATCTTCCTGTTGATAGACAAATTAATATGTCACCTAATCCTTACAATTTAGATGCGTCTTGTAAAAGTGGCTATATTAGCGAAAATTTAATTATGATGTTTTCTTTATTGATCGGAGAGCCTTATTCAATTAAGTTTGAAGGCGAACATATAGTAAATAACCTAGTTCCTTTAGAGGATAATAAAAAAGATTATACAGGATTAGGATCTGAAGTTGAGTTAGATTTTCATATGAAAATGCTGCACTAAAATTTATAACGGATTTAAATTTATCTCCTAAAGGGGATACTTTTATCTGGTGTTCGCAATGGTGTT
Organism: Bartonella sp. AP65SXKL; assembly: GCF_042195725.1. Lineage (NCBI taxonomy): Bacteria > Pseudomonadati > Pseudomonadota > Alphaproteobacteria > Hyphomicrobiales > Bartonellaceae > Bartonella > Bartonella sp. AP65SXKL. The sequence continues at coordinate 98,316 of NZ_JBHIOW010000007.1, read as the reverse complement.
GATGGTCCGTTAACGATGATGCACGTCTAGCTTTAAAACTTTTAAGTGAGGAGGATTTGAGGAGCTTCAGGGATAATTTATATATAATTAATGTTCCCTATAGATGGAGAAAAAATGGGGTAACTTCTACAAGTAAAGTGCCCCTCGTTCAAGGGGACGGTGAATTCCCAGATATCAGCGCTGTTTTTTATCCAGGCATGTTAGAGCCACAGTCAAAAAAAGCCAAGAAAGCTTCAGATCATTTTTATGAGGCTATTAAGGCTGTATCTTTTGGAATTGATGTACAACCAGGAAGATTATTATACATTGATAACAGAATGGCCTTACACTCTAGAGATAAATTTTTTGGATCATTTGATAGTTATGAAAATCCAATGCGGTGGATTCAAAGAGTGTTTATGTCTGCAGATTTATGGAATCATAGATATATAGAACAAATAAAAGAAAGAGTATTTAATTTTCAATGTTAATATCCTGATAATGATATGATGTTGAGTATTATTCTGGTTTATATATTGACGATACATCTCATATGTATAGGTTTCTCCCGCATAATCATACCTGATTATAAGCTATGGTGACCTATTGGTTTTCTATGGCTGCATTTGATTTTTGTTATTTTTTCCCTTCCTTTCAAACCGCTAGGGGGATTTTCCTATCAAGCCCCTGAAAGAGCTATTTGGAGTAATTTCATAATGCAAAACCAAAACATAGTAACAAACTTTTCTATTGTTTTCATAGGCATAATGGCTTGCATGGTTGCACCCTTCAAGCAGTGTGGCTTTTTTTCTTGCACGATGAAATCATTCATATATGAGACAACATAATTAATTTATAACAGATAATTCAATGTATTATCTAAAAAATGCAACGAAATAGCTATTAATGTGAACATATGAATTAAAAAAACAAACATCGCGTACAAATAAATTCAAACATAATTGTGCACACGACTTATAACATTTTTTAGATGAACAAATAATAATACACCCCATGTCTTTAAACAAAGAATGAAAATCATAAAATGAGCTCTAAGGATAATAGGAACTCTCCACAAAGAAGTGACAGAGATGAAGACTCCAAAGACTTCATCATCACCATCCTTCACCATTTTGTTAACATATTCATTTTATACAAGAATCTTTCCCTCGGAAGAAATAGCATTTGCAATAGCTTCTTCGCTTGCCTCATCGGGTAATAACATCTCATTATGAGCACATCCCGATGGGATCATAGGAAAACAGTTTTCTAAATGATAAACACGACAATCAAAAAGAACAGGCTTATCACAGTCAATCATCTGCTGAATTTTATCATCAAGTTCATCGGGTTTTGAACAATGAATTCCCACGGCTCCATAAGCTTGTGCCAATTTCACAAAGTCAGGCATAGATTCCGTATAAGAATGAGAAAGACGATTACCATGCAGCAATTGCTGCCACTGGCGGACCATTCCCATATACTGATTATTTAAAATGAAAATTTTCACCGGTGTGTCATGCTGAATAGCTGTTGCAAGCTCTTGAATATTCATCTGAATGGAGGCATCACCAGAAATACACACAACAAGCGCATCAGGATGCGCTATTTGAACACCTATAGCAGCAGGTAAACCATACCCCATCGTTCCAAGACCACCAGAAGTCATCCAATGTTTTGGTTCATCAAAATGATAATACTGCGCTGCCCACATCTGATGCTGCCCGACATCCGTTGTAATATAAGCATTCGCATCTTTGGTAAAAGCATACAGCCGTTCAAGAGCATATTGCGGCATAATGACATCTTTTTTCTCCGCATATGCCAATGAATTACGAGCTTTCCAACGGTTAATTTGCGTCCACCATGTTTTACGACTTTCTTTATCGAACTTTGATTGATGCATATGCAAATGTTGCATTATATCTGCCAAAACATGCGCCACATCACCAATAATTGGAACTTCTGCTTTTACAATTTTATTGATAGAAGAAGGGTCAATATCAATATGAATAATACGCGCATGAGGTGCAAATGCATCAAGGCGCCCGGTGATACGATCATCAAATCGTGCTCCAACAGCTAACATGACATCACAATCATGCATGGCCATATTAGCCTCATAGGTTCCATGCATTCCAAGCATTCCAAGCCAATTTTTACCGGAAGCAGGATAAGCACCAAGTCCCATTAATGTTGAAGTAATCGGAAAATCCCCCAATTGAACCAAATTACGTAAAAGCTGTATAGCTTTCATCCCCGATGAAATAACACCACCACCAGAATAAATAATAGGGCGTTTTGCCTCAACTAAAAGAGAAACGGCAGATTCAATAGCCTTAGTATTCCCTTTCAACGATGGAAAAGAATGTAAAGACTCCTGAACTTGAGGTGCTCTATAAAATCCTGAAGCAAATTGAACATCCTTAGGAATATCAATCAAAACCGGCCCAGGACGACCTGATTGAGCAAGAAAAAAAGCTTCATGAATAATAGCCGCAAGATCATTGACATTTTTAACCAGCCAATTACGCTTCGTACAAGGCTTTGTAATTCCAACTGTATCAGCCTCTTGAAAAGCATTTGTTCCAATCACCGTTGTTGACACCTGCCCAGAAAAACAAATAAGAGGTATCGAATCCATAAGAGCATCTTGCAAAGGTGTAACAGCATTCGTTGCCCCTGGACCAGAAGTCACAAGCATAACCCCTACCTTCCCTGTGCTGCGTGCATAGCCTTCAGCTGCATGCCCTGCGGCTTGTTCATGGCGCACCAAAATATGCTGGAGTGTATCTTGGTGATAAAGAACATCAAAAATAGGCAAAACAGCCCCACCAGGATAACCAAAAATATGTTCAACGCCTTGATCTATAAGAGCTTGAACCACTATTTCAGCGCCCGACATTATTTTTCCATCTGCACTCTCTTGCTTTCTTGGATCATTTCTCATTTTTCCCACTCACCTACTTTATAGGACAATAAAAAAGCCCCTAACGGAGCCCATAAAAAAAGCCCCCAAAGGAGCCCATTACACAACACATACTGTATGATTACCCCCATTATTCCAACGTATAAAATATATAAAAAATTCCTTGTAGAGAGATTTCTAATTCCATTGATACCATTCGTCAATAAAAAATTATATTTTCTAAAAAATTTCTTTTTCACGAATTATCTTTTATCTTTCGATAAGTTTCTTTGCAAAGCTCTAACTCTTTTATCAAAAAGTAAGCATCCATTCTTCATCAAATTGATTACGAAACCATGTCATTTGTCTTTTTGCATATCTCCTCGTTTGTATTTTCACCGCTTCAAGAGCACTCTCAAAGCTTCTATATCCATCCAAATAAGCCATAAACTCAGGTATACCAATAGCCTTCATTGCTGGTAATGAAGGGGAAAGTTTAAGTTTTTTCATAGCCACCACTTCTTCTAAAGCTCCTCTTTCAATCATAGAATCCAAGCGTTTATGAATACGTTCATAAAGCAGAGGACGTGGTGGCATGAGAAGAATTTTTTCGGTCAAATTTGGCGCAATGAGAGGTGTTGTTTTTTGTTTCTGCCACCAACTGAGCGACTTACCGGTTGCATCATAAACTTCCAAAGCACGTACAATACGCTGTCTATCGTGCGAAGAAATTTTTTCAGCAACAACAGCATCAATCTGCAACAACTGGCGATAAAGACTTTCAGGTCCCTCTTTATCAAGCAGCAAACGCCACTTCTGCCGCACAACATCTGGAACATGAGGGATTTCCGAAATCCCCTCTAAAAGAGCACGAAAATAAAGTCCTGTTCCACCAACAAAAATAACTGATCTTAAAGAAAAAGTAGCCAATAGCTTCTCGACATCACACAACCATTGCCCTACTGAATAGTTCAAAGTAGGACTCACATGACCATAAAGATAATGGGGAACAATCGCGGTGTCAGCCTCCCTCGGCCGTGCCGTTAAAATATTTAAAACATCATAAACCTGCATTGAATCAGTATTAATAATGAGAGCATTTTTTTCTTGAGCCATTTGCAAGGCAAGTTCTGACTTCCCACTTGCCGTTGGCCCTGCTATTAATGTAACTGTTCTCTGTGTCATGAATAGCAATTTCTCCCAATCAATAACTTATTGCAACATGCAGACACCCCCAAAGCCTTCCTGTATTTTCTCTCCATTATCATAGAGTAAATACTTCAAACAAAAATACGAACACAAATTCCCCTTAAGACAAAGCCCCTTATGAAACTTATAAAAAAGAAAAAATGGACTTAATAACAACACCAAAGGAATTTCCAAGCATTTTTTGCTATCATAATTCAATAACAAACCACAGCTATAATAATTCTGTCCGTTAAGGCCATTAAAAATATACTCTTTGTCATCATTTATGAAAATAATACTAAGTTTAATCTATACAATCAAATAGCTTTATTTTTTCCTATAAAAATAGCATGCTACGCCGGTTTATAATAAGAGCCTCATAAAGTATCATATCAATACCATTTACTTGCGCATCACAAGCAGAGATAAAAATGGACTTAAGAAAGGTGTACCAATATCTCTTATGCAGCATTTCAAAGTCTAGGCTGTTACAATATTGAGAACTGAAAAATACTATGATGACACCAATTTATACTTTGATATTCAGCATAAAGATATAATAATTTCCAATGGATTTTATATTGCACACCCCATACTCTCTATCGTGAAATGAGCTTGAGAAATATTGGACATCACATGGCTGACTTGCAAAATATCCCACACACTAAGGCTGATAAAAAACAAAAAATAATTTTTTAAGGATCAATCCATTAGGAGCGTTACGAACCGTAACTCTCCATCTGGACGCGCTACAATAAATAGAGCATTTTTGCGTCCAGCTTCACGTAATTTATGAATACGTTTTTTAGCCTCATCAATTGTTGTGATAGAACTCTGATTGATATCAACAATCACTTCACCAACGCGAATACGCTTTTTATCCGCGGCACTATTTTGTGCAACAGATGTCACCACTAGTCCTCGAAGTTTATCTGAAATTGAATAACGATGACGCAAATCCTCTGTCAGTTCAGATAACGTCATTCCCATAAATTGCATTGTCACGTTTTTCGACAGATCTTGATTTTTTTTATCATCAACTTCTTCTGTATCTTCATTTGGATCTGTTTCAATCAAACGTCCAAGCTTAACTTTTACTGTTGCTTCTTGCCCATTGCGTAAAATAGTAACGTCCACCACTTTTCCTTCTGAACTTTCTGCAACTAAACGCGGCAAATCACGTGCATGCTTAATTTTGGAATTACCAAAGGAAAGAATAACATCTCCAGTTTGTAACTGGCTATTATCTACATTATTTTCTTCCGTCTGTTCTATTTTACCAGCCACCAATGCTCCCACAGCATTGTCCAATTTTAAACTTTTTGCAATATCCTCTGTTACCGGCTGAATACGAATAGCCAACCAACCACGCCTTATTTCTCCAAAATCACGCAATTGATTGATAACAGAAAGAGCCATATCCGATGGAATAGCAAATCCAATACCGATAGATCCTCCCGAAGGTGAAACAATTGCTGTATTAATGCCAATGACTTCACCATTTCTATCAAATAACGGCCCACCAGAATTTCCCCGATTAATTGCTGCATCTGTTTGAATAAAATTATCATAGGGACCAGCATTAAGATCACGGTTACGTGCAGAAATAATACCAACCGTCACACTTCCACCAAAACCATAAGGATTACCAATAGCCATAACCCAGTCACCAATACGTGCTTTTTCTGAGTCACCAAAACGCACAGCTTTTAATTTTTTACTTCCTGCATCGACTTGAAGCAACGCCAAATCAGTTTTGCTATCCTTTCCAAGAAGCTTTGCCTTTAGTTTTGTACCATCCGTAAAATTAACTTCAATATCATCAGCATCTACAATAACATGATAATTTGTAACAATAATCCCTTTTTGCGCATCAATCACAAAACCAGAGCCTAAAGAACGCACCTTTTGAAATTGACTATCTTTTTGACCATCCTTGGGTGTAAAAAAATCACTGAAATATTCCTCCAGCAATGAATCTTTTGGGATAACGGGTACCGAGGTGTTTGCATCCTGTTCTGTTCCTTCAACAGTCTGCGCCGTGGAAATATTCACAACTGTTTCCAAAAGCTCAGAAGCTAAATCAGGAATAGAAAGCAATGCCTTGCTTGTCTCGGCTCCCCAAGACAAACTCACTGATCCTGATAGAAACAAAGTCACACAAAAAACAACTCTTGTGATAAAAAACTTTAAAAACGTATTTTTACTCACGATACTTCTATCCATGACATGCCTTTAATCAAAGATGCAAAGAGCCCCACTAAATTTATCTACGTAAAACCAGCACGGCTCGATACTCTCTACCACTTTTACCATAAAAGAAAATGGTCACAGATCATTCTTTTCATGCAAAATCTCGTATCTGCAATCCATTATTTTATCTATTCTCTCCCGATTTTGGATCAGTTTTACTGAGGCCAGTATTCATTGTCGGTAAGAATGCTTTATTTGCCTGCGGCGGATTACGAAAATAGAAAAAGAAATCCTCATTTGGAGAAATTACCATCGGTGTTTTCTCTAAATTCTTGTATTGTTCCATCGCCAACCAAAAATCGTAAAAAGACGGATTAGCCTCCCTCGCATTCAATAAAAGACGAATACTTTCAGCTTGACCTTCACCACGGGTAATTTCAGCATCACGCTTTGCAGCTGCTACAATTTCTTCATATTCACGATTAGCTTCTGCCACAATACGATCTCGCTCCTGCTGACCACGAGCCCGGATATTTTCCGCAGCAGCTTCACGTTCAGCTGCCATTTGCCGATAGACATCTTCTGAAACAGCATCAGTCAAATCGGTTTTACGAATACGCACATCAACAATGGTAATACCCAACGAGCCTGCATCTACAGAAAATTGCTTCTGTACTTCAGCCATCATCGCGCCTCGTTCATCCGATAAGGCTGCTTTAAATTCTCGCTTACCATAAACAGCACGCAAAGCGTCAATAAACCGTGGTGCAAGGTTTTCACGTGCCGCAATTTGTGGACGCCCAGAAGCAATGCGCTGTAAAAACAACTTAGGATCTGTAATACGGTAAATAAAGAACGCATCCACCTCATAATACGCACCACCACGAACCTGTACAGATTGTGTAGGAACATCGTAACGCAATAACCGATTATCAACAATGATCATCTTATCGATAAAGGGCGCCTTGAAATAGATTCCAGGATTAGATTCTACCTGAACAATTTGTCCAAAACGCTTAATTGCTACTTGTTGACGAGGATAGACGATAAATACGGACATCCACAAAATCATCAAAACAAACACTATAGCACTAAAAACAAACAAAAAGCGAGATTGCTGCATAATTAATCTCCTCCAGAAATACGAGAATCTAAGAGTAACGCAGGACGCGCTGCTGTTGCCTTTACTTTTTCCGATGACTTGCTACGCAACAATTCATTCAAAGGTAAATAAGGCACCGCTGGAGAATTTGCCTGATCAAGAACCAGCTTATTTGGTGAAGAAAGAATCCGCCCCATCGTCTCCATATAGAGACGGTAGCGAGCAGCTTCTGGTGAAATCGCAGCCTCTCGAGCTATCGCCTGAAAACGTTCAGCACGCCCTGTTGCCTCTTCAACCATTTGTGCCTTTTCACCTTTTGCGATTTCCCGTGTGCGTGAAGCTTCACCATTTGCTAAACCAATTTTCGTAAAACGCACACGATTCCCCTCTTCAATCATTCTTCCACGTTCCTGCTCCGCCTGCTGAACAGAATTAAACGCAGCAGCAACCTTTGTCGGAGGAGCAGCTTCACTGATAGAAACACGGCTTATTTCGACACCAAGTTGATATTTATCCACAGTCAACTGGATAATCTTTCTAACGTCATTAGCAACTTCTTCTTTCTTGTCACGTAAAACATCATCAACCGGCCGCGAACCAATGACCTCACGCATTGCACTCTCAGCAACTTGGCGGACAGTTCCCTCTTGATCATTCACATTGAATAAAAACTGACTAGGGTATGAAATCCGATAATAAACGGAAAAATTAACATTAACGATATTTTGATCACTCGAAAGCATTAAACCATCACTTTGTTGCGCCTGACCGGGCTTCCCACCAATCGCGATTGTTTTTTCCGTTAAAGGGACTTTCATATAGGTCTCAATTGGCCAAAAATGAAAATGCAACCCATCACCAATAATGCCTTCTTTAGGGATGCCAAAGCGCAACTCTACCGCTTGTTCATTTTGCTGAACAATATAAATTGACTGGTATAGCCAAAAAAACACAATAAGCAGAAGGAATAAAACAGAAAAACTGCTTCTCCCGAATTGTTTAAACTGATCCTGCCCTTTGCGCAAAATTTCATTAAGATTAGGACCATTTTCGCCACCATTACCGCCACCAGAACCAAAGAGATTCTTAGCTGGTGTTTTTTTGTCACCACTGTTTTTATCGCCACTCCACGGGCCACCACCATTTTGATTTGTCCAGGGCATTATCACCTCTTTAACTGATTACCACTACTCGAACACCAACCATTTGCTTGATCTTATAGGGTGTCTCTTACCTCATTACAATACAACTGATAAACCCTTCCACTTCATATTACAAAAAATTATTTCCGCTCATAAACAACAAAACGTGTCGGATGACTATCTTTATCCCCTTTTGGAATATCTTGTGTTTGCACAATAGTCCACTTTTCTTTATCAAAAACAGGAAAAAAACTATCACCTTCTATAGAAGCTAAAACTTCTGTAAGAAATATTTTATCAGCCATATGCAACCCTTGTTGAAAAATTGCACCACCACCAATAATAAAAATTTCCTCTACATCATTTTGAGAAGCAACGCTTGTTGCAAGAGAACAAGCTTGCGATAAAGAGTGAGCAACAACAGCCCCCTCAGCACAAAAGGTACAATCACGCGTAATGACGATATTTGTACGCCCTGGTAAAGGTCTCCTAATAGAATCCCAAGTTTTTCTTCCCATAATAATGGGCTTACGCAACGTCAAAGCTTTAAAGCGTTGCAAATCCGTCGATAAATGCCACGGCATGGCACCTTCACGACCGATAACACCATTTTCTGCAACAGCAGCAATTAAACAAATGGAAATCGTCATATTGCTACCGGCGCTTTAATATGGGGTTGTGCTTCATAATTAAGCAACTCAAAATCCTCAAATTGAAAAGAAAAAAGATCTGTTACCGCTGGATTTATGCGCATACATGGCAAAGCATTTGGTATACGAGACAATTGATATTTTGCCTGTTCAAAATGATTAGAATAAAGATGAGCATCTCCCAGAGTATGAATAAAATCGCCTACTTTAAGACCGCTTACTTGCGCAATCATCATCGTTAGCAATGCGTAGGATGCAATATTGAATGGAACACCTAAGAAAATATCCGCCGAACGCTGATAAAGTTGACAAGATAATTTCCCCTCCGCAATGTAAAATTGAAAAAGACAATGACACGGAGGCAACGCCATTTCCTCTATTAATGCAGGATTCCAAGCTGATACAATCAAGCGACGAGAATCTGGCGTTTCCTTAATCATCGTTAAAAGATTGTTAATTTGATCAATATGGCGTCCATCAGGAGCGGGCCAAGAACGCCACTGATAACCATAAACAGGACCAAGATTTCCCTTTTCATCAGCCCACTCGTCCCAAATTGACACACCATGCTCTTTCAACCAAGCGATATTTGTATCGCCTTTAAGAAACCACAAAAGTTCATAAATAATTGAACGTAAGTGTAGTTTCTTTGTTGTCAACAACGGAAATCCTGCTTGTAAATCAAAACGCATCTGATACCCAAAGATAGATCGCGTTCCAACACCCGTTCGATCTGTCCGATCAATACCCTGATTTAAAACATGAGATAAAAGAGCAAGATATGATTTCATGAGGGTATTATGTCCGATTCTTCTTATTATAGAAAATAAAAACTGTAAAATCCGTACAAACATAATTCAAATCTTTTTCCAAAAACATCTTACACAAGAAATTATCATGATCTAACTAAATTTTTGATGCAAAAGATAAAATACTATAGACAGCTTCTAAAAAAATGACATAAATGAACAAAGATGGATGAACATCAAATAAAGGGATCGACTATGGAAAAACAAGAAGCTTTAAAACCACATGATACAAGAAAACGTATCTGGGCTATCGTGTCCAGTGCATCAGGTAATCTAGTAGAATGGTATGACTTTTATGTTTATTCCTTTACATCTATTTATTTTGCATCACAATTCTTTCCCTCAGATGGCAATGACGTTACGCAACTTTTAAAAGCGGCGGGTGTTTTTGCTATTGGTTTTCTTATGCGCCCAATAGGCGGATGGCTTTTTGGCTTCATTGCCGATCGTTACGGACGCAAACGCTCAATGCTTATCTCTGTTTTTATGATGTGTGGTGGTTCGTTCTTAATCGCCCTACTTCCTACCTATGAAACCATTGGAATGGCAGCAGGAATTCTTTTACTTTTACTCAGAATGCTTCAGGGGCTTTCTGTCGGTGGTGAATATGGTACAACAGCAACTTATATGAGCGAAATCGCCCTCAAAAATCGCCGCGGATTTTTTAGCTCTTTCCAATATACCACACTGATTGGTGGTCAACTTCTAGCCAGTCTCGTTATATTCATTTTAGCGCTTTATCTCACCGAAGATCAGCTAAAAGCGTGGGGCTGGCGTATTCCATTTGCCATTGGTGGATGCGGCGCAATTGTTGCGATTTATCTACGCCGCACACTCCATGAGACAACGACCAAAGAAAGTCGTTCTAGTGCACAAGCTGGTAGTATTAGGGGACTTCTGAGCAACCACCGAAAAGCTTTCTTTCTGGTTATTGGCTTTACAGCTGGAGGATCGCTCACATTCTACACCTATACGACTTACATGCAGAAATATCTGATCACAACCACTGGCTTTGATAAACATACAGCCACAACAATCATGACAGCTGCACTCTTTGTTTTCATGTTACTCCAACCCCTCTTTGGTGCTCTTGCAGATAAAATTGGAACAAGAACTTCACTCCTTATTTGGAGTGTCTTATCTATTATCTTTACCATTCCTGGACTTAATATGATTGGTAGTACTGATAGTACATGGATTGCTTTATCAGTCATTACTGGAATGCTCTGCATTATGAGCTTTTATACATCTATCTCTGGCATTGTAAAATCAGAAATGTTTCCTGCTTCAGTACGAGCAATAGGAGTTGGGCTCTCTTATGCTATTGCCAACGCACTGTTTGGCGGTTCTGCTGAATATGTCGCACTTGGATTAAAAGATCTTGGATATGAATCTGTCTTCTATTTTTATATAACCGGCATGATGATTATTGCATTCATTGCTGTTCTCTTAATGCCAGATGCTCGCAAAAAAGGGTATTTACAAGGAGACGATATTCATTAACCTTTAATGTTAACAAACAAGGATTTTAACAAAAAAGCCCAGAGTACTGGGCTTTTTTTATATCCTTTCCGATAGAAGTTTAAAGCTCACAATTTTTTATCCCTTCAAACACTCTAAAGAAGCAATGTTCCCTCCTGCACACGCCGCTTATAAAAATAAATGGCTTCATATTATTATGTAATAAATACTTCTTTAGCTGAATTTAATTCACTGAAGATAAAAAACGTTTGATTTATTTTAATATTCCCATGCCCACTCAAAATCGAAGAAAAGTGATTATCTTTCAAGATAATTTTATCAATAATAAAGATTACACTCATGATTTTGTTTAATACGTTCTTAATAGTACCCCCTCATGCAAAACAAATTCTTTCATGAAAATAGAAAATACCATTATATTATGAATTCGCACACTTTTTTGAGAAACATTTCTCAATGCACCCAACTCCATTTCACAACGACACCCGTGAATGACATAACGTAAAAGCCCCGTAAAATATAAACATGAACATTACTCTCTTTACACTTAATAAAAGTGCAAGCCGCTATCATTATACTTTTGACGAACTCTTAATATTGTACTCCCCCTTAACACTTAAGCTCATTCATAAAAAGTATTTTAACAGATACACCAACCTCGCATGAAATAGTCAATAACATCATTTTACGAAACAACATCAAGCATATAAACTAAAGAGTATCATATCTTCATAAACACTCTGCATATGCAAATAATTCACAATCAAACAAAAAATAATATTTCCTTAAGGATAGTAAAAAGCGTATGATTTACGCAATGTAACAACACCATGAGCCCAAAACACCACTGATAGCTCTAGAAAAAATCTTTATGTTTCCCTAAAAAATTATCATGATACAATGGCGTTTTTATAATGCACATCGTAAATAGCTTTAAAAAGAAGAAAAGTTATAAATCTAAAAGGGGAATACTTCATGAATAATCAAACAACTTTAGATCCACATGATACAAGGAAACGTATTTTTGCTATCATATCCAGCGCATCAGGAAATCTGGTAGAATGGTACGACTTTTATGCTTACTCCTTTGCATCGGTTTATTTTGCATCACAATTTTTTCCTGAAGATGAAGATATTGTTACACAACTGTTAAAAACGGCAGGAATCTTTTTTATTGGCTTTCTTATGCGTCCAATTGGAGCATGGCTCTTTGGATACATTGCGGATCGTTATGGACGTAAACGCTCAATGCTTATTTCTGTTTTTATGATGTGTGGTGGCTCTTTTCTCATTGCCATACTTCCCACTTATAAAACCTTGGGAATAACAGCAGCATTTCTTCTCCTTTTAGTCCGTATGTTTCAAGGACTTTCCGTTGGCGGTGAATATGGTACAGCAGCAACTTATATGAGCGAAGTTGCGCCCAAAAATCGTCGTGGTCTCTTTGCTTCTTTTCAATATGCAACAACGATCTCAGGTCAACTTCTCGCAAGTTTTATAATATTTATTTTAGCCATTTACCTTAACGAGGATCAGTTAAAAGCATGGGGATGGCGTATTCCCTTTGTCATTGGTGGCTTTGGAGCAATCGTTGCAATTTATCTGCGTAGTTTGCTTCATGAAACAACAACCCACAAAAGCCGCTCTGAAAAACATGCTGGTAGTCTTCGAGAACTTTTTCGCAATCATAAAAAAGCTTTCTTTTTGGTTGTTGGCTTTACAGCTGGTGGATCACTCACATTTTATACATACACCACTTATATGCAAAAATATCTGATCACAACCACGGGCTTTGATAAACAAACCGCAACAACGATAATGACTGCCGCCCTCTTTGTTTTTGTGCTACTCCAACCCCTTTTTGGTTCCCTAGCCGATAAAATTGGAGCAAGAGCTTCACTCATTAGTTGGGGGGCATTATCCATTATCTGCACCATTCCTGTACTTAAAATGATCGGTAATGCCCATAATCCATGGACAGCACTCTTAATCATTATTGGAATACTCTGTGTTATGAGTTTTTATACGTCCATTGCTGGTATCATAAAAGCAGAATTGTTCCCTGCTTCAATCCGAGCAATTGGTGTTGGATTTGCTTTTGCCATTGGCAACGCACTCTTTGGCGGTTCTGCTGAATATGTAGCGCTTGGATTAAAAAATATGGGATACGAATCTGTTTTCTTTTTTTACATCGTTGGTATGATGGTCATTGCACTCATCTCTATTCTTCTTATGCCCGATATAGATAAAGGAGGATATCTCGATAAAGACGATAAACTTCATTAAACTTATTTTCTGGATAAAAAAAGCCCAAGAAATTGGGCTTTTTTTGATCTCCTCTCCACCCTAGTAAAGAACGAAAAGCCCGCCCCGCATTCATCTTACAAACAACTCAGTTTCTTTTAAATTGTCTATAGTTACTGCCCTCTTTATGTAATTTACTTGATAAGATTCTATGGGCAGCCCTACCCTAAATATTTATCACGATATCTAAAAAACACCTCATACGGAAAACCTTATCTGAGACTTACCTCACCCTCCTAAATGATGATGTGTTATGATACAATAAGATAATTAAGGACACAAAATCCCCTTTTACATTAACTTAAGCTTTATGAAATGTCTTCAGTTTTTGGGCTTTCTGCTCATAAAGACCATCTCTTCTATAATCCTCCGGTATGATGCCAATATTGCATTCTTCTCATCAAGTTTAAAGGTATCTTGATCTACTTTTCAATGTTCTCTCCCTTTAAATGCAATGTGATAACTTTTTATTCTACAACACAAGTAAAAATCTTAAAACGAATGACAACATAACTCTAATAAATCATCTTAAAGAGTTTCCCTAAGAAATTATTATAATACCATTGAATTTTTCTGGAAATCATAAACAATTATGTTTAGAAAATATGAACTATAAATCCAAAAGGGGAACAATTCATGAAAAATGAAACAACTTCAGCATCACAGGATGCAAGAAAACGTGTTTTTGCTATTATAGCAAGCGCATCAGGAAATCTCGTAGAATGGTATGATTTTTACGTTTACTCATTTGCATCAATTTATTTTGCATCACAATTCTTTCCCTCCGATGGTGATACGATTACGCCACTGTTAAAAACCGCAGGTGTGTTTTTTATTGGCTTTCTTATGCGCCCTATTGGAGCTTGGTTTTTAGGGTTTGTCGCCGATCGTTATGGACGTAAACGCTCGATGCTTATATCCATTTTTATGATGTGTGGTGGCTCTTTTTTCATCGCCATACTTCCCACCTATGAAACCTTAGGAGTAACATCAGCAATCCTTTTACTTTTAGCTCGGATGATGCAAGGACTTTCAGCAGGTGGTGAATATGGTACAGCAGCCACTTATATGAGCGAAGTTGCCCTCAAAAAACATCGTGGGCTTTTTGCTTCTTTCCAATCAGCCACCCTTATTACAGGTCAACTTCTTGCCAGCTTCATTATATTTATTCTAGCATCTTATCTCTCTGAAGATCAGTTAAAAGCATGGGGATGGCGCATTCCTTTTGTGATTGGTGGTTTCGGGGCAGTGATTGCGATTTATCTGCGTCGTTCTCTCCACGAAACAACCACGAAAGAAAGCCGCTCTCACAAACACTCTGGCAGTCTTAAGGAACTTCTCACCAAGCATACAAAAGCCGTTGTCGTAATTGCATGCTTTGCATCAGGAGGATCACTCACATTTTACACCTTTACGACTTATATGCAAAAATATCTGATCACAACCACCGGCTTTGATAAACATACCGCAACAACGATTATGACAGCTGTACTATTTATTTTCATCCTATTCCAACCCATAGCTGGTATCATAGCCGATAAAATTGGAACAAAAACTTTACTTATCATTTGGAGTATACTCTCTGTCATCTTTACATTTCCTGGACTCTGGATAATCGGTAATACGCATAGTATATGGGTTGCCTTTTCCGTCATTATTGGCTTGCTCTTCATTATGAGCATGTATACATCCATCTCTGGTGTCGTCAAATCAGCAATGTTTCCCTCTTCAATACGCGCATTAGGCGTTAGCATCTCTCATGCCATTGGCAACGCCTTATTTGGTGGTTCTGCTGAATACGTTGCGCTTGGATTAAAAAAGTACGGTCATGAATCACTCTTTTATTTTTATATAACCGTCGTGATGATCATGGCATTCATTGCTCTTCTCTTTGTCCCGAGTATGCGTAAAGGAGGCTACCTCCAAGAGGATGAAAAACATTAACCCTTTTTATCAACGAAAAAGCCCAAGAAATTGGGCTTTTTTTATCATTATCACAAATTTAATATTGTTTAAATTTTATGAAGTGCATTAAGGTGCTTAGCAACTAGATAATAAAAAGTCACACGACTTTTTCTACGCTCTCCAGACATCATCTCAGCCACTTTTGAAACAGCCATTTTAGCACTCTTCTCATCGGCTTCTAAAACATCTTGAACCCATTTTTCAACACGTTCTAACTCTTTTGGATCCGATGTAGCAACAAGCGCTGCATCCTGCTTTTTCATCACTAAAGCTAAACGACGGCTAAGTCGTTCTACTGCTGCTTCATCGGGATTTGAATCATATAGTTTAATATCTGCTAAATTATTTGTCATTTTGCATCATCTCCTCTCCAAAAATGAGCGGACTATACTTTACAGCCGCATCATATAGCTCCATAAATAATTAGAGGATTAAAAATATTAACAACCCCCCTTTTCCTAAGACTGTTCTTCATCTATATTTAGAGGGCTGGTTTACCAGCTATGGTAATAAATGGACGGTGAAATAAACCTATTGGACCCGGGGGCGGTACCCGGCGCCTCCACCAAAATATAAGAAACCAAAATTATATTTTGGTGGGGGCGAAATAGGATCGACAAGGGTGTAAAGATCGCTCTTTTACTCGGCATTGTACCACCGTTATCGGGCTAAATGAGTAGTTGCAAATGACAACTATGCGGAAGCACGTCTCGCCGCTTAAGGTGGTGTGAATGTTTCAATTTAAGTCTTAAACCGTCGCAGGTTTAAGCGGGGTTCGGAGGCACCTGGCAACAGAAGCCTTCACTTTTTTAAATGTTGTTGATTGATCTTTCAGACATTATCAGACATTATTTACCATAGAGTTTCGTATTTATTCGATTTATTGAGGTGCATCGTAGAAAAAATCTGCTAATTTAAAATATATTCTGTCACACAATATCAATACGCCCCATTCTGCTACGTGAAATAAAAGGAATAAACTTCGATGGTTAAAGATCAAATCCGTTACGATATTCTCGTTCAGGATGCGCTTCGTGGAGTTATCCGTAAAGTTTTATCGGAAGTTGCCAAAGCAGGTCTTCCGGGAAATCATCATTTTTTTATAACTTTTTTGACAAATGCCCCAGGCGTTAAAATTTCTCCTCGGCTAAAAAATCGCTATCCCGAGCAAATGACAATCGTCTTACAACATCAATTTAGAGATCTCAGTGTTTCAGAAACAGCTTTCGAAGTAACCCTCTCTTTCAGGGAAATAACCGAAAAGCTCGTGATTCCTTTTACTTCCATTCAGGTCTTTTATGATCCTGTAGCAGCATTTGAAGCAGCATTTGATCTGCCCTCAAATCTGACCTCTGGAGAAAGTGAAAATTCAGAAAATACCTCAACTACGCCTATTACCTTATCAAACAAACAAAAAAAAGAAAATACGCTTACAAAAGAACAAAATCTCAGTACAAATAAAGAACCTTCAAATAACGATGCAAAACAAAATCAAAGTGCTGATGTTGTCTCTTTAGATTCCTTTCGGAAAAAATAATTTTTCTCATGACTGAATTGATTAATCTTCGCCAATTTCGAAAACAAAAAAAACGTACAGAAAAATCTCTTTGTGCTGAGCAAAATCGTTATCGTTTTGGACGAACAAAAACTGAAAAAAATTTTGAGCAGCAAAAATCTTTAAAAATGCAAAAATTTCTTGATCAAAATCGTTTGCGAAACGACGAATAAAGGTGGAAAAATGCACGAAAATAATTCTATCGATTGGTCAAAAGTCATTCCACGAAAGATATCTGTTCGCGTTGATGGACACGCAACAAGCGTCTCTTTAGAACCACCATTTTTAGATATTCTAAAAGATATAGCCCGCAAAAAAGGACAATCTTTAGCCTTTATTATTACCGATATTGATAGCAAAAGACCACAACAAGTAAATCTTTCGGCTTCGTTACGCGTTTATGCCCTTCAAAGCGTTCTCACCCAAAGCCTTTAATGTTTGTGCTTATTTTTTTACGTTCTCTTTCTGTCTGTTCAACTGAAACTGTTGTGACTTTTTAAGAGAAGTTTTTTTAATCTAGAACTTCAATAAAAAAAAGACTACAAAAGAGAGATAATGAGTAATTTTTCTGATCATACCATACCTTTCTTTGAAGAAGATTCCCCTCCAGACCATGATAAGAAGAGCTCTGGTTTTTTCTCCCATACTCTAAAAGAACAAAAATCATATAACACAGACTATTTAGAACAACTCAATCCAGAACAGCAACAAGCTGTTATGAATACTGAGGGACCTCTTTTAGTTCTTGCAGGTGCTGGTACAGGAAAAACACGCGTTTTAACAACCCGTATTTCTCACATTTTACGCTCTGGACTTGCCTCTCCTCAGCAAATACTTGCTGTCACTTTCACCAACAAAGCAGCACGTGAAATGAAAATACGTATTGGTGAACTTATTGGAGAAGTTGTTGAAGGTATGCCTTGGCTTGGAACCTTTCATTCCACTGGAGCTAAAATTTTACGCCGTCACGCAGAGCTTGTTGATTTAAAAAGAAACTTTACAATTCTCGATAGCGATGATGTTCTTCGACTTTTAAAACAACTTATTCAAGCTGAAGGATTAGACGATAAGCGTTGGCCCGCACGAAACCTTGCCATGATGATTGATTCTTGGAAAAATCAAGGACTCTCACCAACACATATCTCAAAAAGTGATGCTCATTCCTTTGGTAATGGCATGGGACGTGAACTTTATCACAGTTATCAAAATCGATTAAAAGATCTTAATGCTTGTGATTTTGGTGACCTTCTACTTCATTCTATCTCTATCTTCCAACATAATCCAGATATCCTTCACGAATATCATTCTCAATTTCGTTATATTCTCGTCGATGAATATCAGGATACAAATACAGCACAATATCTTTGGCTTCGCCTTTTGGCCCAACATCCTCAAGGTCAACATGTTAATCTTTGTTGTGTTGGCGATGATGATCAATCCATTTATGGATGGCGTGGTGCAAAAGTCGAAAACATATTACGTTTTGAAAAAGATTTTCCTTCTGCTAAAATTATTCGTCTAGAACGCAATTATCGCTCAACATCCCATATTCTCAAAACCGCCTCCCATCTCATTGCTCATAATGAAGAAAGACTGGGAAAAGTCCTTTTTTCTGCTCAAATAAAGAGCGAGGAAGAAAAGGTAAAAATTCATTCAGCATGGGATTCGGCAGAAGAAGCACGAGCAATTGGAGAAGAAATCGAACGCGCACAACAAACCGGTCATGCATTAAATCATATGGCTATATTGGTACGCGCATCATTTCAAATGCGTGAATTTGAAGATCGCTTTGTAACGCTTGGCCTTAATTATCGCGTTATTGGTGGTCCTCGTTTTTATGAGCGGATGGAAATACGTGATGCCATGGCTTATTTACGCGTTGTTGTCCAACCCACTGATGATTTAGCTTTTGAGCGTGTTATTAATACACCCAAACGCGGCATAGGAGATGCAACCCTGCGCATTCTTTATGAGAGTGCACGTGCACGTGCTGTTCCTCTCTTTTCTGCTGCCGCTGACATCATTGAAACAGATGAATTAAAGCCTAAGGCACGCAGTGCGTTACGAAGCCTCATTGAAAACTTCCGCCGCTGGCAAAATATGCTTCAAGACACTCCTCATAGAGAACTTGCCGAGATCGTCCTTGATGATTCTGGTTATACAACCATGTGGTTAGAAGATCGTTCACCAGAGGCTCCTACAAGACTAGAAAATCTTAAAGAAATGATTCGTTCCATGGAACAATTTGAAAATCTTCAAAGTTTTTTGGAACATGTTGCACTCGTTATGGAAACGGAAAATAATGAAAATATGGATGCAGTCAACATCATGACACTTCATTCAGCCAAAGGGCTTGAATTTGAAACAATTTTTCTTCCAGGTTGGGAAGAAGGACTCTTTCCCCACCAGCGCTCATTAGATGAAGGTGGACGTTCAGGATTAGAAGAAGAACGGCGTCTTGCTTACGTAGGTCTAACAAGAGCAAAAAAACATTTGCATATATGGTTTGTATCGAATCGAAGAATTCATGGACTTTGGCAACCTGCTCTTCCCTCCCGTTTTCTAGATGAATTACCAGCAGAACATATAGAAGTTGTAGAAATGGAAACATCCTATGGTGGTTATGGAAAATCTTCCTTTCAACATCACGATTCCTTTTATACTGACTATGCAACAGCAAGACAAAAGCGTGCACAAAAAAACAAGAATATTGAAGGGAAAGTTATCTCTCAATCAATCTCTCATGCACCATCAGATTTTTCTGTCAATGATCGGATTTTTCACATAAAATTTGGTTATGGTCATATTACAGCAATAGACGATCATAAATTGACAATAATGTTCGAAAAAGCCGGAGAAAAGCGTGTACTAGACAATTTTGTAAACAAAGCTTAATTACAAGTAAACCACGATCAATTTTTTCAAGAAACCACTTTATTTTATTCTGAATGTCATTTCCATTTACGAACAAAGGCTTCAATGGGCAAATTTTGCATATCAGGCAATGCGTTGTGAATTTTATCAAGCGGCCAATCCCACCAAGCCATATCTAAAAGGCATTCTATCACATTATTGGGAAAACGCATCCGCAACCGTTTAGCAGGCACCCCAACGACAATCGTATAAGGCAAAACATCTTTCGTTATAACAGCGTTCGCGCCAATGATAGCGCCATGACCAATTGTCACCCCAGGCATAATAACCGCACCATATCCAATCCACACATCATGCCCAATAATAACACGTTTTGCACAACGCCTTTCACGAAAACCACTATCTAATGCCATATAACGAAAATATTCGTTTGGACGATAGGTTATTTTATGCGTTGAAACGCGCTCCATAGGATGCTCCAACGCATTCATCCGTACATGAGATGCAATAGAACAAAAACGCCCAATATCGCTATAAATAGCCTCACTATTACGTTCTAAATAAGAAAAATCTCCAACGGTTACATCCCGTAAAATCACCCGCTCATTAATTTCCACATAGCGCCCCAATTTACAACCATGCAGCCGTGCCGTCGTATGGATACGAGGCTCACTTTCATGAAACCGAAGATCGTTCTCAATATTCATGCATCTTTCACCAATGTTTCATCATAGATATGGAAAGACATACCAATCAAGCCAATAAAATCAACCATGAAACACACATTGCAAAACAAACCTGCCGATGTTACAATTTCTCGATCTATTTAAGAGAGTCAAACTATGAAAAATGTAATACGCATCTTGGGGCTGACAATCATATTTCTTGCAGGTGTTTTTATTTATGATACGCTGACAAATAAGCCTTTAGGTGATAACTTTACTCTCACTGATTCTAATGGAAAAAATATTACTGAGGCTGATGTTCGAAGCAAGCCTTCAATAATTTTTTTCGGCTTCACTATGTGTCCTGAAAGCTGCCCTACCACACTGATGAATCTTGATCGATGGCTTACAGCCCTTGGGCCTAAAGCTGATAAATTAGGTATATGGTTTGTGACTGTTGATCCTGAACGTGACACACCAAAAGTACTCCATGATTATCTCAGTAATTTTAACAATAAAATTGTTGGCATCAGCGGAGATCCTGAAAAAGTTCATAAAATGGTCAATTCTTTCAACATCGTTGCTGAAAAAGTCCCTGAAACAGATGGAAACTATACATATAACCATACAGCAGCAATTTTTTTACTCAAAAAAGGTGGAAAATTAGCTGGCGTTATCCGTTATGACACGAAAGAAAGCGATAGCGAATTAAAAGATGAAATCGCCATTGAACGGTTAAAAAAACTCATCTTAAACTAAAAAAACCGATCAAAAGAAAGAACAGCATGTCGCAACAAATTCGCCTCTATTATACTGCTTCTAAAAATGAAGCAGAACGGTTCTATACCCTTATAGAAACAGCCTTTGACGAAGAAGGGTATCCTCTTGCTCTTACAGAGATAGATGAACAAAATGCTGTATATGAGCTTTCTCTATATGTCGATCAAGACAATCAAGAGAACGCATTGAAACGTTTTGCTCAAATCCTTTCTATAGATTTTGATAAAATTAATATGGAAGTTTTACCCAACATTGATTGGGTACAAAAAAGCCTAGAAGGACTAAAACCTGTGCAAGCTGGTCCTTTTTTCCTTCATGGAAGTCACAACCGAAACGCCATTCCAGCAAATGTTCTCCCTATTGAAATTGAAGCTAATCAAGCTTTTGGCACCGGACATCATGGAACAACAGCCGGTTGTTTAGAAATGATTGCCAAAGTCATGAAACACGAAAATCCCAAAAATGCCCTTGATCTTGGTACTGGGAGCGGTGTACTAGCCATTGGCATAGCAATGCTCAAACCAATTCCTGTGCTTGCATCCGATATTGACCCAATTGCTGTTCAAGTTGCACAACACAATATCGAATTCAATGGTGTCAAGGAATATGTTACAGCTGTCACAGCAACAGGTTTTGCCCATGATGCAATTGCATCACGAGCCCCTTTTGATCTCATCGTTGCCAATATCCTTGCTAATCCGCTTATTGAACTTGCGCAAGAAGTGGTAAAAGCACTTCAAAAAGGGGGATCACTTATACTCTCTGGAATTCTTGAAGAACAACATGCCCATGTTTTAGAGACTTATATAAAACAAGGACTCAAGCATATCGAAACATACCACCGGCAAGGATGGGTTACGATACATCTGAAATAAAAGAAAAGAAAAGGACGTCGTTATGTATCAATCTTTTGAGGCGACCACAAATCCTGCTTATGCAGCAGAACGCATTTCTTGCCTTCGTAAAGAACTCGATCACCTTGGACTCGATGGTTTTCTTGTTCCGCGGTGCGATGAACATCAAGGAGAATATGTCCCCCCTCATGCTCAACGCCTTAGCTGGTTAACCGGCTTTACTGGATCAGCTGGGATTGCACTGATTTTAAAAAACAAAGCCATTATATTTACAGATGGGCGATATAAGCTCCAAGTTCGCCAACAAACTGATCCTGATATTTTTAATTATGAAGATCTCATAACTTGTCCTCCCTCACAATGGCTTGAAAAAAATGGTCAAAAACTTTCTATTGGCTTTGATCCATGGCTCCACACGATTGCTGCCACCGATGCATTGAGAAACGCATTAGAAATGAAAGCAGGTGGAAAACTTGTAGAAGTTCAACATAATCCCATTGATTTGCTCTGGCATAATCAACCAAAGTTACCACAATCTGCCTTATCAATTCACCCTCTCAAATATGCTGGGTGCGATACAGATGAAAAACTCGCTTTGATTTACAAAGATATACAGCAAACTCATGCAAATGCTTTTATTTTTACAGATCCCTCTTCCATTGCATGGACATTCAATATACGGGGCAATGATGTTTCCAACACGCCTTTTTCCCTTTGTTTTGCTCTCATTCCACTTAACGAAACACCAGCCTTATTCATTGACAACAAAAAACTTGGTGTAGAACAGAAACAATATCTGGAACGTTATGCAAAATTATATGAACCAGAACAGCTTATTCCCAAGATCAAAGAGTATGTTCAAAAAGGGACAGTGTTTGCCTTAGATCCACAGCTAACATGCGAAAAATTACGAACTGTTATTGAAGAAAAAAATAGCTCTTTTATCACACTTACCGATCCTGCTGCTCTACCACGTGCCATTAAAAATGACACAGAACTCAATGGCGCACGCAAAGCGCATCTACGCGATGGTGTTGCCCTAACCCGTTTTTTTTCTTGGTTAGATAAACAAATACCAGGGTCAATAAGTGAAATTTCTGCTGCTCAAAAATTAGAAGAATTTCGCATAAATACAGCAAAAGAAATGGGAGAAAAACTTAAAGATCTTTCTTTTGATACAATTTCAGCAGCAGGAGAAAATGGTGCCATTATTCATTATCGTGTAACAACGCAAACAAATAAACAACTCAAAGCCGGTGAACTTTACCTCGTTGATTCAGGTGGACAATATCGTGATGGCACGACTGATGTCACACGCACCGTAGCAATTGGGAATATTGGAGAAGAAGAAAAACGCTGTTTTACGCTTGTCCTCAAAGGCATGATTACTCTTTCAACTGCTTGCTTTCCCAAAAGAACCCGTGGACAAGACCTTGATGCTCTTGCACGCATTGCATTGTGGAAAGCTGGTTTTGATTATGCCCATGGCACCGGTCATGGTGTTGGATCTTATCTTTCTGTCCATGAAGGACCGCAAAATATTTCTCGTAAAGGGTGCCAAGAACTCATCTCCGGTATGATTCTTTCAAACGAGCCAGGCTATTACCGCGAAGGCGCTTTTGGTATCCGTCTTGAAAATTTGATGATTGTGAAGCCAGCACAAAAAATTGATGGTGGAGATATAGAAATGCTCTCGTTCGAAACACTCACACATTGCCCCATTGATCGACGGTTAATCCTTCCAGAGCTTTTGACACAAGAAGAACGACAATGGCTCAATGATTACCATGCGCGCGTTTATCAGATGAATGCACCTTACTTAAATGAAGAAGATAAAAAATGGGCAAAAGAAGCAACAATGCCCCTTTAAATGAAGCAACCTATAACTTTTACCCTTTCTACAAAACACTACACCCTTCTCTTTTAAAGAGAGAAGTGCGAATTTACCATCAGCAAACACAAAAAATATTTCTACAAGATACTTCAAGTTTTTTTGCCGATACGACAAAAGCCTTCCAAAATTGAAACAGAACGGGATACACTCGCAAAAGATAATGCTTATCAATTATCCTCCACCATCTCCACATGAGTTATAGCCTTATTCTGCTATATAGAAATTTTCATTATATTTTGTAATCCTCCGCGTCGCATTTCTAAAACGCCCATTATAACCAACTTATTACGCCGTTTAGATTCAAAAATTCTGCATATTTATTTACAATTTTTACCTTGCTTCACAGTAATAATTTATATTTTTTACTAATAATAACCTTGTATATTCTTCATCATAATAGTTTAAGTTTAATATTTAAGTTCAATGTTAATTATTTTAAATAACGTAATAAATATCAAAATATATGGCGCTCTGTTTTTGCAAAAAAACAGCCCCTATTATCCCCCTTTTTGATTTCATCCCCCCCAAAAATGTAAGAGCGATAATCATACAAATAGCATACGATCTTCTAGAAAACATCCTCTAAACATTATGTTTCTCAATCAGCTGTAGCCAAGCCTCTTCATCGATAACCTCAACACCTAATTCTTCAGCTTTAGCCAATTTGGAGCCCGCTCCAAGTCCTGCAACAAGAAGATCTGTTTTTTTAGAAAGTGAACCAGATGTTTTAGCCCCTAATCGCTCTGCCAATGCTTTTGCTTCATCGCGTGACATATGCGCCAAAGTTCCTGTAAAAACAATGATCTTCTCCGCTATTGGTGAAGAATCTGCTATGATAGGCTCCTCATCAAGAGGAGTTACTTCTTCAAGCAAAACAGATAAAATCTCACGGTTATGCTCTTCTTGATAAAAATCAACAATTGCGCTCCCTACCTGTGGTCCAATTCCTTCGATATTGGTAAGCTCTATCCAAGCCTCATTTCCTTCTTCATTTTCCTTATCACATGGCATAAATGCTTCCATAGCCGCAGTCTCAAAAGCTGTATAATTTTTATAAGCACGTGCAAGGCGGCGTGCATTCACTTCGCCAACATGACGAATCCCCAATGCAAACAAAAAACGGCTCAAAGGAATTTCTCGGCGCGCATTAATGGCATCATACAATTTTCGCACTGAAACAGTACCAAAACCTTCCATATTTTCCAAACGTATCAAAGACTTTTCTTGGCGCCGTTGTAAAGTAAAAATATCGGCTGGTGTATGAATACAAAGCGCCTCATCTTGAGCATAGAAAAAAAACTCTACCTGTTTTTTACCCAAGCCTTCAATATCAAAAGCATTGCGTGAAACAAAATGACGAATACGTTCAATTGCTTGTGCAGGACAAATAAGCCCCCCTGTACAGCGACGCACGGCTTCTCCCACTTCACGAACAGCATGACTCCCACAAGCTGGACACAAATGAGGAAAAATAAAAACAGCAGCATCTTTCGGGCGTTTTTCAATGATAACATCAATAACTTGAGGGATCACATCACCAGCACGTTGTACAATCACGCTATCACCTACACGGATATCACGTCCTTCACGAATGGGCTCTCCTTTATGACCAATTCCCTTAATATAATCCTCATTATGCAAACTAGCATTGGTCACCACCACTCCACCAACAGTAATAGGCGTAAGACGTGCAACAGGTGTCAAAGCTCCCGTGCGACCAACTTGAATGTCAATATCTTCCAAAAGCGCTATCGCTTTTTCTGCTGGAAATTTATGGGCGATAGCCCAACGCGGCGAACGAGAAACAAACCCCAAGCGCTTTTGGAGCATCAAATCATTAACCTTATAAACAATACCATCAATATCATAGCTTAAAGAATGACGGCATTCTTCGATATCGTGATAATAGCAAATAATATCTTCTACTGTCTTAAAAACTTTTGTTAATGGATTGATAACAAAGCCATACTCTTTTAGCTTTTTCATCATCTCCATTTGACTTTCTGCCAATATTTCACTCACCTCACCACAAGCATAAGCAAAAAATTGAAGTTTTCTGCTAGCGGTTATCCGTGAATTAAGCTGACGGAGAGAACCAGCCGCCGCATTTCGAGGATTGGCAAAGGTTAACTTGCCCTTCTCTTGTTGGCTGATATTTAGTGCTTGGAAATCTTCCCGCCCCATATAAACTTCACCACGCACCTCAATGATATCAGGAAAATCACCTTGCAAAACTTGTGGAATATCAGCAATTGTTCGGGCATTTGCCGTCACATTTTCACCGACAGTTCCATCCCCACGCGTTGCCGCACGCACAAGCTGCCCCTTTTCGTAGCGCAAAGACAAAGATAAACCATCAATTTTTGGCTCCGCTGTTATTTCCAACACTTGTGTTTCTGGAAGCCGTAAAAAACGACGAATACGCTCAACAAATTCAGTAACATCTTCAGAGCTAAACGCATTATCAAGTGAAAGCATAGGCTGTGCATGAACAGATTTTTCAAATTTTTCAGAAATTGGTGCTCCAATTTTATGTGAAGGAGAATCAATACGTATAAGCTCTGGAAAAAGAGCTTCAATTTCTGCATTACGACGACGTAAAGCATCATATTCTGCATCAGAAATTTCAGGTTGATCATCACGATTATAAAGCACATCATGACGTGCAATCTCTTTTGCCAACCACTCTAATTCACGTTCTGCTTCAACAGCTGTGAGATTTTTATATGCATCTTTGTTCATAAAATCTATTCCAAATTACAAGCGCTGCCACAAGGGCCTCCCACGCCTCCTCATCAAGTGAATCTCAATAAATATAAGCTTTCTAGTATTTTTATCGCTGACTAATTACCTTTATGCGAGAAGCTTTTGAGCCGCTGCACGCGCTTCTTCAGTAATCTGTTCTCCAGCCAACATACGGGCAATTTCTTCTGCACGCTCATGTTCTTTCATTTTATGAATCGCAGTAACAAAGCGTCCTTTATCATGACTCTCAATTTTTGAAATAAGAAAATGACCATGCGCTTTCGATGCAACCTGTGGAGCATGCGTAATAGCGAAAACTTGGACATGTTCTGATAAGCGTTGCAACCGTTGCCCAATAGCCGCTGCAACAGCCCCCCCAACGCCTGTATCAATTTCATCAAAAATCAGCGTCGGTGCTGATCCTCGATCAGATAAAACAACTTTTAATGCCAGCAAAAAACGGGATAATTCACCGCCAGAAGCCACACTAAGCATCGGCCCAGCACGTGTTCCAGGATTTGTCCGCACCCAATATTCAATACGATCACATCCCTCTGCACTCCGCTTTTCCATATCACTTTGCATTTCAACAATAAATTCAGCCCTCTCTAACTTCAATGCCGGCAACTCAGCCATAACACTTTCAGATAAATGCTTTGCTGTCTCCCGACGCTTTATTGTTAAGGCTTGCGCCAATGTATCATAATTTTTCTTTGCCTGCTCTGCCTCATCTTCAAAACGTGTCAATATGGTCTGAGCCTCTTCAAAGTCAGCCAGTTCAGCATCCATTTTATCGCGTAACTGAACCAATTCATCCGCAGAAACTTGATATTTACGAGCAAAACCCCGAAGAGCAAAAAGACGCTCTTCTATCCGTTCCAATTCATCAGGTTCAAAATCTAATGCTCGTATTGCCGTCTCAATACCTTCTTGTGCTGTTGCAAGTGCATGCAATGCCTCATCAATAGATTTCACCACTGGTGCAATAAGTTCTTGCGCCTCAGGAATTTTCCGCTCCAAACGCCTCACCAAATTAGAAAGTACTGGGATTGGTGATTTTTGACCCGTTAAAAGATCATCCGCTTCTTTAATATCTGTCGCTATTTTTTCTAATTTAAGCATATCAGCACGACGAAGAGAAAGAGCTTCCTCTTCACCAACTTTAAAATCAAGCTTTTCAAGCTCTTCTACACACGCACGAAGATAATCAACCTCCCGTACAGCACTCTCTACTTTAAGACGCTGCCGTTGCAAACGCTCCTCAAATTCACGCCATGTGTGATAACACTGACGCAAATTTTCCACTTCATCTTCAAGACCACCAAAGGCATCTAATAATTGGCGATGTGTAGCAACATCAACAAGCGCACGATCATCATGTTGTCCATGGATTTCAACCAGCAAACGGCCAACACTCCGCATCAATGCAACACTAGACACCTGATCATTGATAAAAACACGGCTACGTCCATCACTTGATTGTACCCGCCGTAAAATAATATCACCCTCGTCATCAAGACCATTCTCACGAATAAGTTGACGTGCAGGATGTGAAACAGACACATCAAAAACAGCCGTAACCTGCCCGCGGTCAGCACCATGACGCACAAGCGAAGCATCACCCCGCCCCCCTAAAGCAAGTGATAAAGCATCAAGGAGAATAGACTTCCCCGCACCCGTTTCTCCAGTTAAAACCGTCAACCCCGCTGTAAAATGAATATCGAGCGTTTCGATCAAAACAATATTATGAATCGAAAGCTGTACCAACATAGAGAATCAACGTACCCTCTTCTTGTCACCACCTAAAGCATTTGAGATCCAAGAAGATTTATGCTCATGTGGTGATATTTTATTCTTCTGCAAGAGATTATAAGAAAATTTATACCACTCACTTTTGGGATAATTACGTCCTAAAATAGCTGCTGCCGTCTGTGCTTCCGCCGTTAAGCCGAGAGCAAGATTAACCTCAGTCAAGCGGAAAAGTGCTTCTTCAATTTGATTTGTATCAGAATACTCTTCAACCACGGTACGAAACCGTCTACTTGCCGCAAGATAGCGCCGCCCCTCTTCATAATAACGGCCAATCTGCATTTCTTTACCAGCCAGTTGTTCGCGACCAAAACGGATTTTATCCTTAGCATCCTTGACATACTCAGAATTAGGATAACGCTCTATAAGAAGCTGCATAGCAGCAATAGCACGTTTCGTGTCACGTTGATCACGCGTAACATCAGGAATCCGACGGAAAGAAGAAAGACCAATAATATAGTATGCATAAGCCGAGTCAGTCGACCCTGGATAAAGAGTAATATAGCGTTGAGCCATACTAATTGAATCATCATACTTTCCGAGTCGATAATTAGTAAAAGCACCCATGACCAAAGATTTACGTCCCCAGTCTGTATAAGCGTACTGTTTTTCAATCTTCAAAAACTTCTTCGATGCATCCCCAAGCCGCCCACTTTCAAGGCTAGCAAGCGCCTGATTATATAAAACATCTGGTGGCTCTATTTTCAAAACATAAGCAGATGGATCAAGGGTATTTTTCTCTTTAAAGAGGCATCCCGCTAACATACAGGTGCTTCCTAAAAGTACCACCCCCAATATCTTGCGTACAATGTTAGATTTTCTATATGTCATATTTCCAATGCACACATGAGATTTTTTCATAGTTTTTCCGGCCTCCAGAGAATATCACCTTGTAGCAAAAACAATTTATCAAAGGTTTTATACCATATCACTTTAAAATCCACATAACCAATTTAACAGTTTAGGTCAATCATCCCCTTAAAAATCAAATAAACGATAAAAAAATCTTGCCAATTTTTTTACTTTTTCTCTAAAAAGCTTTTTTCATAATATGATTCGTCTGCCAAAACAGCCTTCACCAATTGCGCATTAATTCTATGCCCACTACAATAAGAACGAAATAATCCAATAAAAGGTGCCCCAAGCAAAGCAGTATCACCAATCGCATCAAGCATCTTGTGCCGAACACATTCATTCTCCCAATAAGGACCATCGGGATTTAAAATTTTATCATTAAGGTCGATAACAAGAGAATTTTCCAAAGAAGCGCCTCTCGCCTTTCCAGAAAGCCTTAATTCTTCCACGTCTTTGATAAAACCAAAAGTGCGCGCACGTGACAAATCATCCCTAAACCCTCGTGTGGTAAGATCAAAACTGAAATGTTGCTTACCAATAGCAGAAGAAGGAAAAGAGATCGTTATATCAAAACGACGTCCATCGAATGGCAAAAGCTCTGCAACACCATGAGCTCCTTCAACCCGCACCGGCTTTTTTATAATGAAATAAGAACGCAACGCATTTTGCTGTACAATACCAACATCTTCAAAAGCTTGGCAATATAGCCACGCTGAACCATCCAAAATAGGAATCTCATTATGTGACACTTCAATAACAAGATTATCCAAATTATAAGCAGCAATTGCCGCCATCAAATGTTCAATTGTTTCAACCCTTACATCTCCATCTCCAAGTACTGTCGATAATTCAGTTTCTCCTGTTTGCGATGCATGGGCTTGAAATATTTTCTCTGTTCCGTCTAATCCACAACGCTTAAAAACAATACCACACCCAACATCCGCTGGACAAACCTTTACCACTGACAAACAGCCACTATGAACGCCAATCCCCTTAAATGTTACTGCTTTTTTAAGAGTAGACTGATATTTTGGTACTAAATTCATCATATCATTTTATTAAATTGCTTGTACATCTTTTAACAAAATTTATAAAACTATAAAAAATATTCATAGTAAATAATAAAAAAAACCGCTTATTGTAAGCGGTTTTTTTTAAAACAAAGTATTTTATCCAAAAAACAGTAATATATTTTACTGTATAATTTTTGTCTGATCATTAAAGAAATAATAAAATTTCTTACTTTACCTCATTTTCCATCAATTAATTTGCCTGACGACGTAAAAATGCTGGTATTTCCAACTGATCTTCTTCACTTATAAAAGTACGCTGATCTTGTGGTACCTGAGGATGCAGCTCACCAGAACGACGTGGAACATAAACAGAAGCATCTTGAGAAAGCGCCTGAGAGTTTTTATTGTAAACATGAGACTCTTTCTGCTGAGACGATCTAACAGCAGGCTCCAGCCTCGCTTCTGGCTCAGCTTCTTCACGATGTGTCAAGCTCTGTTTCAAACGCTGCCAAAGATTACGAGGACCCTGATCCGTCACAAATGTTCTTTGGCTTTGTCCATGCGCAACAGGAGGAAAATCCTTTAACTCAGGCATACGCATTGGAGCGCGCGCTTGCATTTGTTGCATTTGTTTTGGTTGCACTGGCTTTTCTTTTTGCTTCACAAGCCCTGTCATCTCATCAAGAACATGCGCTGTTGCCTCCATACTCACAGGAGCCGTCATCGCCTGTTGAGAACCACGGCTTACTTGCATACGAGGCACATTTGATCTCTGTTCCTGAACAGCATTTGAACCATACGCAACAGCATTCGTGGCACTTCGTGTCGTCATTGCTTCTGCAGGATGTGCAAAAATTTGACTTTTGGGACGGAACTGTTCTCCGGTTGATTTACCCTTCTCTATTTCAAGTGATTCGATCACTTCTACCATTGACTCAGAACGCAGAGGCGATGATTGAACATGAAAAGAACTATGTGACGTTCCAGGATCGCTCTTGCGTATTGAAGAAGCAGGCCTTTGAATCTGAGGATGAGAGGACTGAACCACATCACTAACTTCACGATCAATACCGGTGGCAACTACAGAAACACGAATAACACCTTCCAATGACTCATCATCAATAGCGCCAAAGATCACATTCGCATCAGCATCTACTTCTTCACGAATACGATTAGCAGCTTCATCAACCTCAAAGAGAGTCATATCACGACCACCCGTAATAGAAATCAATAAACCACGCGCCCCACGCATAGAGGTATCATCCAACAATGGATTTGCAATAGCAGCTTCAGCCGCAGCCAAAGCACGCCCATCACCAGATGCCTCACCCGTTCCCATCATGGCTCGACCCATTTCGTGCATAACAGAACGAACATCAGCAAAATCAAGGTTAATCAAACCCTCTTTAATCATCAAATCCGTAATGGAAGCAACACCAGAATAAAGCACTTGGTCAGCCATAGCAAAAGCATCAGCAAACGTTGTCTTATCATTTGCAATACGGAAAAGATTTTGATTGGGAATAACAATCAATGTATCGACAGACTTTTGTAATTCTTCAATACCAGCCTCTGCCGTTTTCATACGACGTGCGCCTTCAAACTGAAACGGCTTTGTCACAACACCAACAGTCAAAATACCTTTTTCACGCGCTGCGCGAGCAACAACGGGAGCAGCCCCTGTTCCAGTTCCTCCCCCCATACCAGCAGTAATGAAAACCATATGAGAGTCTGCAAGATGATCAATAATTTCATCAATACATTCCTCCGCCGCCGCTTGTCCAACTTCAGGCAAAGCCCCAGCACCCAAACCTTCTGTCACAGCTGCCCCAAGTTGGATAACACGTTCAGCCTTTGACATAGCCAAAGCCTGTGCATCCGTATTTGCAACAACAAAGTCAACTCCCTGAAGACCAGCATTTATCATATTATTCACGGCATTCCCGCCACCACCTCCAACACCAAAAACGGTAATGCGTGGCTTCAATTCCGCGATATCTGGCCGATGCAGATTAATCGTCATTTTCTTTTCCTTCTCATAAGACACCGCAAGCCAAAGCGATGAAATTTATCCAACTAGACTTAACTAAAAACTCTCACGCAACCACTGACCAACACGCTGAAAATATCCACGCGTGCCCATCGATAAATGATTTCCTGCCGCCTGCATTGTTTTTTCTTCAAAACCCACCAATTGCGGATAAATTAACAACCCAACAGCAGATGTAAACGCCGCCCCTTTTGCAAGAGAAGGAAGCCTCGAAATACCTAAAGGCCGCCCGATACGAACATTTCTTCCTAATATAGTACGTGCCATTTCTGGCAATCCTGTTAACTGGCTTGCTCCCCCAGTCAAAATAACACGTTTACCAATGATGTGACCAAAACCAGAACGATTTAAACAATCACGGACCATTTCTAAAATTTCTTCAACACGCGCACGAATGATACGCCCAAGAACCGCGCGAGGATATTGAGTTTCACGCTGTTCACTCCCAATTTCTGCTACATTAATCATTTGCCGCTCATCAGCACTTGTTAAAAGTGCTGAACCATAAACAACTTTTAAACGTTCCGCCTCTGTTAAAGACATAGAAAATCCGCGCGCAACATCAAGAGTGACATGATGCCCCCCAACAGCAAGAGCATCTGCATGAATAAATTTCCCCTCAAAAAACACTGAAAATGTTGTTGTTCCACCACCAAAATCAATACATGCAGCCCCTAAACGCGCCTCATCATTCATCAAGACAGCAAGACCACTTGCAAAGGGAGTAGCAACCATTGCTTCAACACTCAAATGTGCACGATTAATACAAGTTTCCAAATTACGCAAAGAGGCTGTTTCTGCTGTTACCACATGCACGTCGACACCAAATGTTTCCCCTGCCATGCCAATAGGATCAAAAATTCCTTTATCTCCATCCAATACATAAGAAACTGGAACTGAGTGCATAACATGACGTTCAGCATCAAAGGCTTTACGCGAAACATCTGAAAAGGCCATACGCATATCACGCTTGGTGACTTCACGACCATTCAAATGAACCTTTCCATTAATCAAAGCACTTTGTAATCGACTTGAGGAAAAATTCACAATCACTGAATCCACCACCAAACCCGCCATTTTTTCTGCCGCATCAACAGCCAATCTTATTGATTGTTCTGCTGCAAACATATCCATAACAACACCGGATTTAATACCACGTGAACGCTGCACTCCAAAGCCTAGAATTTCCGTAGAATGTGTACGACCATGTAAATAGTGTGCATGCTTCAAAGGACGCAAACAAGCAATAAGACAAACAATCTTACTTGAACCGACATCAAGTACCGTTAAAAAACGTGTTTTACGCCCCTTCAAATGATGTGATCTGAGTAGCATCATAGGCTTCCTGCCTTTCGCGCTTTTAAAATACGTTCTTCTTCTGCTACAGTAGTATGATAACGCTCCAACGTTTCATCTGATAAAGAAACAGTAATTCGATCAGCAAGACGTAAATCAACACTGAGAATATCGCGAGATAAAAGATCTTGCATTGTACCGGACGAAAAAAGAGAAGAAAGCCTTTCAAGAGCACCATTTTCAGGCAACATAACGCGCATTCCATTATTCAAAACAAGATCCCAACG
Organism: Bartonella sp. AP65SXKL; assembly: GCF_042195725.1. Classification (NCBI taxonomy): domain Bacteria; kingdom Pseudomonadati; phylum Pseudomonadota; class Alphaproteobacteria; order Hyphomicrobiales; family Bartonellaceae; genus Bartonella; species Bartonella sp. AP65SXKL. The sequence goes on along the minus strand of NZ_JBHIOW010000007.1, from coordinate 63,917 downwards.
TCGATCACCTACCCGCACAAAAGCACGAATACGATCATATACTTCCGGATAGACTGACAGCGCTTGAATAAACACTTTAGCAGCATTTTGTGCACCCTGCCCAACCACAAGAGGTAAATCCCGAACAATTTCTCCTTTAAAAGGCACAATGACACGACCTGTATTATCAACAATATCCATTATGCCATCATGTTGCCAAATGGCATAGGGTTCACGCTCCACGATGGAAATGCGCATTCTATTGGGATAAATTTTCTGAACATTAGCCGATTGCACCCAAGCCTGTTTTTCCAACAGAGAACGCGCTCTTTCAACATCAAAAGTGAATATAGAAGGCGCAACATCAAGTTTTAAAATTTTAAAAATATCCTGCTTTGCCAAGCGCTTATTACCGCTTATATCGACATGAGTGACCACAAAACTACTATCCAATATGATCGTATTTACGATCACAGCCATCTGACCACTTGATGAAAGTCCATAAAAAGCCGTAACAAAGAAAAACCACACAACAGCAAAAGAGCCAAAATGGCGTGGAATATGAATATTGACAAAAACAAACTCAAACATAAACCGAAGAAAACGACGATAAAGACGTGGCAAAGCCGGCACTGAAAGCACCTCCATCGGAACATTTGTTTTATTAACATTCAACGCATACATGATGCGTCCTCCACCATCCATTGAACAATATCGCCGTAAGTACGGCCGCTCGCTTTTGCAATATCAGGAAGAAGAGACGTCGAGGTCATACCTGGTTGCGTATTAATTTCAAGCCAAACCAATTCTCCCGTTTTTTCATCAAAACGAAAATCAGAACGGCTAACACCTCGACACCCTATCGCCTGATGGGCTGCTAAAGACATTCTTTGCACACTTTGGTAAATATTTAGTGAAAGTTGTGCAGGACAAATATGAAGAGAACCACCCGTTTTATATTTTGAGTCATAATCGTAGAATGGAAAGTGTTTATCGGGAAGAATTTCACACACATCCAGCACTTCGTTCCCCAAAACAGCACAAGTCAATTCACGACCAGGAATATATTTTTCAATCATCACCTCATCGGCATACCCCCACTCAGCTCCCCCAATATTATGCGGCGGTGCAGCTTCATTTCCTTGAACAATGACAACACCAAAACTTGATCCTTCACACACAGGTTTAATTACATAAGGAGGCTCCATGGGATGCGTTCGGCCCAAAGCAAAGCGGCTCATGATACGAGAAGGAGCAACACAAACCCCAACATTTGCAACGATAATTTTTGCACGTCCCTTATCCATTGCCAAAGCAGATGCCATCACGCCAGAATGAGTATAAGGAATTTTTAAATATTCAAGAATCCCCTGAATCCGGCCATCTTCACCAAATGGACCATGCAATGCATTGAAGGCAATATCGGGCTGCAACTGTTCAAGAACAGAAGCAATATGAGCATCAACATCCACGCGGCTCACGCGATACCCCTGCACCTCTAAAACATCAGCACACGCCGCCCCTGAAGATAAACTTATAGACCGTTCAGAAGAAAAACCTCCCATTAACACAGCTATATGTTTATCTTTCATAATAAATCACCCTCTTTCGCATACTATATGTAGTCTATATAGAATACATCAGCACTACATACAGGAAAAACAAAGTTTATCCTTGCGAATCAATAACCTAGCATTTTGCATAATGAATCAGACTCAAAAGCCTGATGCAAGAGATTCTTTGTTAATTTATTGATTCTTAATAGAAATTTTTTATTATCTCTTTGAAATGACTCAATTTTTTATTTTCACTTTTTAGTGAACAATAAATCAATGAAATGGATCAAAAGGAGAAACACTTCGACCACGCTCAAATTGACCAATACGCTCTATTTCCCATTGTAAAAGGTGGGCTGAATTTGCAAAAACACGCGCACGCACTGTTTCTCCCAATGCTTCAAGATCATATCCTGTTGCTTGCCCTGTATTAATCATAAAATTACAGTGCATTTCACTCATTTGAGCGCCACCAATCTGTAAACCACGACACCCTGCTTCATCAATCACGCGCCACGCGGATGTATTCTCAGGATTTTTGAAAGTTGATCCCCCTGTCTTTTCACGAATAGGTTGCACAGTTTCTCTGTGGAGGGCAACTTCATCCATAGCAGCACGAATATCATCTTTATTGCCGAGTTTTCCTTCTAATAAAGCAGCCGTAAAAATAAAATCTTTAGGAATATCACAATGGCGATAGGAATAATGCATATCTTCCACACTCAAGATATGACGTTGCCCTTTACGATCCAGCGCATAGACCTCGACAACACGCGCTGCGGTTTCAACACCATTCGCACCTGCGTTCATTTTGAGAGCTCCTCCAAGACCTCCAGGAATACCATGATAAAAATGAAAACCTGCAATCTCAGCTTCTAAAGCGGCAGCAGCTAAATGTTTATCCGCCGTACCAGCACCAACTAAAAAGCCTTTTGGAGAAACTTGCTTCACTTGCCCAAATTTTTTTGGCGAAAGACGAATCACAACACCAGGAACCCCCCCATCACGCACCAGAAGATTAGAACCAATACCGACAATTGTTACAGGAACAAATTCAGGCAAATTTTGAAGAAAGAGAGCCAAATCTTCTTCATCGACAGGCTGATAAAAAAGCTCTGCCAACCCGCCCGTGCGAAACCACGTTACCTTACGCATCTCAACATTAGGTGTAAGCTTTCCTCTCACGCCACCTAACAGTGGTTGCAATTGCGCCAATAGCGCCTCACCATCAATGTGCTGAAAATTTATCATGACCATCCAATACCGCTAACTGATGAGGCAAAGCACAAGCCCATTGTGTGATATTGCCAGCACCAAGAAAAACAACATAATCCTCTGCCTGAGCAAATTTTGAGACAAGAGACACAACATCTTCCAAACCATGTATCAAGCGCACATCACGATGACCCGCCATTTTAATATGCTCTACCAATTCTTGAGAACCAAATCCTACAATAGGCTCTTCACCAGCCGCATAAACGGGCGTAATCAACACTGTATCTGCATCATTAAAACAAGCAGCAAAATCATCAAATAAATGATACAAACGCGAATACCGATGGGGTTGTGCAATCGCAATAACACGCCCTTTTGCACTCTCACGTGCAGCACGCAAAACAGCCTTTATTTCAACAGGATGATGTCCATAATCATCAAATATTTCAATGCCACGCCAACTTCCTGTTCGCGTAAAACGCCGTTTTACTCCGCCAAATTCTGCTAAGCCCCTTTTTATAGCTTCATTTGAAATGCCAAGTTCATGCGCAATAGCAATCGCCGCCGTTGCATTGGCAACATTATGCTGCCCTGCCATGGGCAAAAGCAAATTTTTCAACTCAATCTTTCTTCCTGTTTTGCGTGAGCGAACAAGAACATCAAAATGCGTTTTTTGACCATCCATCGAAAGATTAAGAAAACGAACATCCGCTTGTGGATTTGCACCATAAGTGATCACCCAACGATCATCAATACGGCCCGCCAATGACTGAACCTCTGGATGATCAAGACACAAAACAGCAAAACCATAAAAAGGAACATTTTCTACGAATTGCCGAAAAGCCTCACGCACAGCATCAAAACTTCCATAATGATCCAAATGCTCAGCGTCAATATTAGTAATAACAGCAATATCAGCAGGCAGCTTTAAAAATGTACCATCACTTTCATCAGCTTCAACAATCATCCAATCGCCATCTCCCGTACGAGAATTCGTACCATAAGCATTAATAATACCGCCATTAATCACCACTGGATCAAAATGACCAGCATCAAGAAGGGCTGCGACCATTGATGTGGTTGTTGTTTTACCATGTGTACCACCCACTGCAATTGCACGCCGAAATCGCATCAGCTCCGCCAGCATTTCTGCACGTCTGACAAGCGGCAAATGTCTTTCCTTTGCAGCAATATACTCAGGATTTGTTTTTTTAACGGCAGTAGAAAAAACAACAACCTCTGCATTCCCTAAGTTTTCAGCACAATGACCTATATGAACGTTAATTCCTTTTTTCCGCAAACGTTCAACATTTGCACTTTCAACTTGATCTGACCCTTGAACTTTATAGCCAAGATTATAAAAAACCTCCGCAATTCCACTCATACCGATCCCCCCGATTCCGATAAAATGGATAACGCCTATATCAAGTGGCATTTTCATTAAAAAGCTCCTCTTTTATATCTGACAACAATCGCCCTGCAGTTAAGGATTCAGCCATATCAGCAAGGCGACGGGTTGCATGAGGTTGTCCAACTTTTTTTGCAGCAAGCGCTTGTTTTTCCAATAAATGGGGCGCACAACAAGCGTGCATTAAAAGAGAAGAAAGCTTTTGTGCATTTAAATCTTTTTCTGATATAATTTGTGCTCCCCCCACACGAGCAAGCAAAGCTGCATTGGCAGCCTGATCATGATCTAAAGCATGGGGATAGGGAACAAGCAGAGCAGGTCTACCAATCACCGCTATCTCACAAACGGACGAAGCCCCAGCGCGCGACAAAATAAAATGAGCATGTGCCATACGTTCAGCCATATCATCAAAGAAAGGAGCAACTTCTGCTTGTACCCCCATATCACGATAGATTTTGATCAACCTTCCTGCTTCACCGCGGACTTGCTGTACAATTCGTAAACGTTTACGGTTCTTATCATCAAATAAAGCAATAGCTTCTGGAACAATATGTGAAAAAGCAGAAGCCCCTTGACTACCTCCAAAAATCAAAAAATTAAATGGCTTTTCTCCCTCTGAAGAATGATAAGGAATTTTGGCCGCCTTCAACACAGCCTCACGGACAGGATTCCCCGTCAAAAGTATTTTATGAGCATAAGCGCCATTTGGCGACAACAAACCACCAGCGATTGCACGCACAAAAATTGCCAACACCCGATTGGCACGCCCCATAACAGCATTTTGTTCATGAATAAATGTCACACGCCTCGTTAAAGCCGCAATAAAAAGAGGAGGAAAGCTCGGATACCCCCCAAATCCTCCAACAAGAACAGGACGTAATTTATAAAACAACGCCAACGATTGCCCCATACCCCTTAGCAAAGACCAAAACGTCTTTATCAGAGCAAAAGGATGGCGTCGTGTAAATGTTGCCGATGAAACGATATGAATATGCTCTTCATCAAAACACCGAACAAAAGGGCGTGCTCTTTCATCTGTTATTAAATGAACATCATATCCACGCTGCCTTAATTCAACAGAAAGGGCTTCAGCAGGAAAAAGATGTCCACCTGTACCACCAGCCACCAAAATAATAACTTTTTTATCATTCATAAGGGGTATCCAAGACAGAAGAGGAAGAAAAAGCTGAAAGGCGCGCTTCTGGCCAACGACGTGTTAAACTAAGCAAAATGCCCATTGAAAACGCAATCGCCACCATCGAAGAACCACCATAAGAAATAAAAGGCAATGTCATACCTTTTGGAGGAATTAAGTGAAGATTAACGGCCATATTAATAGCTGATTGAAAGCCAATCATCATTGCTATGCCAGTAATACCAAGACGTATAAAGGAATCACGTGTATTCATGGCTATATACAATGAACGCATAACGATAAAGCCAAACAGCATCATAATTAATAAACAAAGAATAATACCATATTCTTCAGCAGCAACGGAAAATACAAAATCTGTATGGCTATCAGGAATGATACGTTTTACTGTGCCCTCCCCAGGACCTTGCCCAAACCAACCACCATTCAAAATAGCCTCACGTCCCACATCCACTTGAAAAGTATCTCCTTCACCTGTCAAAAAACCATTGATCCGCTCGCGCACATGATGCAGAAAAAAATAAGCTAAAATAATTCCTACAACGCCTAAAATGAGAAAGAGAAAAATAATAGTAAGAGGGACACCAGCAATAAAAAACAGCCCCCCCCATGTTGCACTTATTAAAACTGTTTGTCCAATATCAGGCTGCAAAACCAGAAGCACACAACAAATGGCATAAAGTAGAATCGCTAACGTATAACCCAGAATGCCCCTCTTGCGTATCTGTTCCGAAAAAAGCCAAGCGGACATAACCACAAAAGCTGGCTTCATAAACTCTGAAGCCTGTACAGAAAAACCAAATAGTAGAATCCACCTCCGTGCTCCCTTTAATTCTGGACCCCAAAATAAGGTTGCAACCATAAGAGCAAGCGTTACAATGAGCAAAAGAGCACATAAACGACGAATATTAGAAAGCGAAAAAAAGGAAATGGTAACCATCGTAAAAAATGCTGAAATGCTAAAAATGATATGCCACCGAACAAAATAAAAACTATCAGCAATTCCGATTTTTTTTGCAATAATAGGGCTGGCAGCAAAAGACAGCATAATGCCAATTCCCATTAAAATTAAACAAGCTGCAAAGATAGAGCGATCAATCGTCCACCACCAATTAGCAATTGGATCTCTATCTGCACGCGTCACCATGGTATCCACCTTATCCATTTTATAAATTATCTCAAAGTAATATGGTTCCCCAGCCTGTTTAACAAACACTTTAAAAACTAAATTACACAAAAAAAGATTCTGGAGTCTTAACGCAAAAATATTTTTTTATAACTGATGCTTTTTTATTGTAACTGCATCACAAAAGAGACAAATGCTTCGCCTCGCATTTCATAATTTTTAAATTGGTCATAACTTGCACAAGCAGGTGACAAAAGAACCGTCACCTCTTTTGCCTGAAAACCCATTGCGTCAACAGCTGCTTCACACACCGCATTTTTCAAAGTTAAGCTCATAGAAAAGGGAAAAGCAGATCCAATAGTGCGAGCAAATTCTTCCGCCGCGCTCCCAATCAAATAGGCTTTACGAATTTTAGGAAAAAATTCTCTAAGAGACTCTATCCCTCCCTTTTTTGCCTGTCCTCCAACAATCCAAAAAATATCATTAAAGGTGGAAAGCGCAGGAGCTGTTGCATCTGCATTAGTAGCCTTGCTGTCATTGATAAACAAAACCGCCCCCATTTTACGCACCTGCTGCATACGATGATCCAACCCTTTATAACTTGCCAAATGCTTGTTCACAGAAGGATCGGTTATTTTTAAAGCCTGCAATGTTGCTAATGCCATAAGGGCATTTTGCGCATTATGACTCCCACGTAACCCCGCCATAGGAGCAAGATCTGCAAGCATATGACTCTGTCCTTGACGAACAGAAAAGAGCTTGGTCCCATCTGCATAAAAACCATTTTCAACAAAATGATCCTTGGAAATTGCCTCAATTTGCTTCCCATCATGAAGTAACTGTTGATATAAAACCCGACAAGCTGCATCATCAACTGAAATGAAAGCCTGAGAAGCCTGAGCAATCAGATGCCTTTTGGTTTGCACATAACAGGCAAAACTCCCATGTCGATCAATATGATCAGGTGTTAAATTCAATAAAAGTCCAATGGTCGGCTGAAGAGAGGGAGTAAGATCAATTTGAAATGATGAACATTCAATCACATAGATACGTTTTTTAACAAATGGCTTAAGCGTCAATATTGCTTTTCCGATATTTCCCCCCATCTGCACATCATAGCCCATTTTTTCCAACAAATGCGCAAGTAAAGCCGTTGTGGTTGACTTGCCATTCGTCCCCGTAATCGCAATGAAAGGAACATCTTGGTCACACAAACCATAATGTTGTAAAAAATGCTGGCGCGCACGAACAAATAATTCAATATCACCGATAATTTCTATATTTTTTTTTCGTGCTTTTTCAACAATCCAATGGGGCTGAGGATAACTTAAAGGAACTCCAGGAGCTACAATCAATGCAACAAATTCTGACCAATCTTCATAACGGAGATCTCGTGTTGGAATATTGTGCCGAAAAGCCATTTGCACGCTTGAAGAACTATCATCCCACGCCACCACTTCTGCGCCACCGCACATCAATGCTTGTGCCGTTGCTAGTCCAGACTGTCCCAATCCAAACAGAGCAACTTTTTGACCTTTATAACACGTAACAGAAATCACATTCTCACCGCAATTTAAGTGTTGAAAGACCTATGAGAGCGAGAACAATCGAAATAATCCAAAAGCGTATCACGACTTGGCTTTCAGTCCAGCCTTTTTTCTCAAAATGATGATGTATCGGTGCCATAAGAAACACGCGTTTTCTTGTTAATTTGAAATAACCAACCTGAATAACGACCGAAAAAGCTTCCACAACAAAAAGCCCACCAATAAGAACCAAAACAATTTCGTGTTTCGTAGCAACCGCAACAGTCCCTAAGAGTCCTCCAAGAGCCAATGAACCAGTATCTCCCATAAAAATAGCTGCAGGTGGTGCATTAAACCATAAAAAACCAAGCCCTGCCCCAACAACAGCTCCCAATAAAACAGCCAATTCACCTGTTCCCGATACATAATGGATTTGGAGATAATCAGCAAAATTCATATTACCAGAAAGATAAGCAATCAGAGCAAAAGATAAAGCTGCAACCATCACAGGAACAATAGCAAGCCCATCGAGTCCATCCGTTAAATTAACCGCATTACCCGTCGCAACAATGACGAAAGCAGAAAAAGGAATAAAAAACCAGCCCAAATTGATAAGATAATCTTTTAAAAAAGGCAAAGCTAATCCAGATGAGCCAATTTTCAAGATGGCAAAAGCCGCAATTGCCGCAACAAAAAACTCCAAGCTTAATCGTGCTTTCCCAGAAAATCCTTTGTCTGTTTGTTTTGTGACCTTAAGATAATCGTCATAAAATCCAATTCCCCCAAAAGAAAGCATAACCAATAGCGATACCCAAAAGTAAATATTCGATAAATTACCCCATAAAAATGCCGATACCACAATGCCGATTAAAATCATCAATCCACCCATTGTAGGTGTTCCAGCCTTTTTAAAATGTGTTTGAGGACCATCAGCACGAATCGGTTGCCCCTTACCCTGCCGCAATTTAAGAGAAGCAATGATGCTAGGTCCAAACAAAAAGACGATAAGCCCCGAAGTAAGCATAGCCGCTATCGTGCGAAAAGTAATATAACGAAATACATTCACACCTGGAAGCCAATCACTAAACGAAGAAAAAAATAGCATCATGGAATAAAAAAACCTCTTAAAACTATGAAGAAACCGCTTTATAGCGATCAAGCAATGCAGTCACAATATTTGATGAACAAAGGCTATTGGATGATTTAACCATAAGCAGATCCCCAGAAGAAATTTCTGCTAAAAGAAGCGATAAAATTTTCTCAATATTTTCAGCATAATGAACCTTAACACCAGCAGACAAATCACTGACTAAAGATTTCATCGCCTCACCAAATAGAAAAACCGGATTAGCACCAGAAAGACGTATTGGTTTTATTAAATCACGATGAAGCTTTTCACTATACTCCCCTAACTCTAGCATATCTCCTAAAATAGCAATTCGCCGCCCCCCTTTCCCTACAGGCCCTGTAGCAAGAAGCTCAAGTGCAGCACGCATAGAAGCAGGATTTGCATTATAGCTTTCATCAATGAGATAAAATTCACCCCCATTTGATAAAGACAGTCGATAACGAACACCTCGCCCCTTTTGAGAAGAAAAATGGCGAAAAGAAAGAAAAACAGGCTCTAGCTCAACCCCCATAGCATCACAAGCAGCAATAACCCCTAAACTATTTTGCACAATATGGCGCCCAGGAGCACCAATTTGGACCTCCCTATCCCGCCCCCCCATACGCACAATCATAGAAGAACTATCGGTTAGAAGACGTATATCATGCGCTTGATAATCAGCATCTTTAGTCTCACCAAAGCTTAAGATCTTTTTTACACCGCATTTCTTTGCTTTTTGAACGAGATAAGAAAAAAAATCACTATCCGCATTTAAAATGGCAATGCCTTCCTCATCCAATCCTTCAAAAATTTCAGCTTTTGCCTTTGCTATTTCTTCAAGATCCTTGAAAAAACCCATATGTCCTGCACAAATATGCGTAATGAGAGCAACATGCGGACAAACCAGTTTGACCAGAGGGCGAATTTCATCTCTGTGATTCATGCCAATTTCAAAGATACCATAATCACTCTCCACAGGCATCCGCGCTAAAGTGAGTGGAACCCCCCAGCAATTGTTTAAAGAAGCGAGATTCGCATGAACATTCCCAGCCGTTGCAAGTGCTTGTTTCAAAGCTTCTTTTGTCGTTGTTTTTCCCACCGATCCTGTTATCGCGATAATCTTAGCTCTTGAACGTTTGCGTGCAGCTTGTGCAAGTTGTTCTAAGGCTTTCAAAACATCAGGAACGACAATGAGTGGAGCCGATATCTTTTTCATATCCCTCAAACGGTGTTCCGTAACGATAAGAACGCCTGCACCTCGTTCATAAGCTTGCGCAGCAAAATCATGACCATCAAGATGATGCCCTTTAATGCAGAAAAAAACATCCCCTTCCGCAAGAGTACGGCTATCAATGGAAACCCCAGAAAAAGTTTCTGGCAGGCTTCCCATTACAACACCATTAACTGCAGCAACAAGTGCTTGCTTATCCCATAAAGCTGTCATTTTTTTCGGTCCTCTAAAGCTTCTATCGCTTTCAGACGATCTGAAAAAGGATAAGTTGTCTGCCCTATAATTTGGCCATCCTCATGACCTTTTCCAGCAATGATTAATGTATCACCAACTTTCAAAAGCTCCACCGCGTAAGAAATAGCCTCTCCACGATCTGCTATCTCTATTGCTGTTGGCACCGCCTGTAAAATATCCTTGCGTATTTTTTCTGGCATTTCTGTGCGAGGATTATCATCCGTTACAATAACAATGTCCGCTTTATCCGCCGCAATTTTTCCCATCAAAGGTCTTTTCCCTTGATCACGATCTCCTCCACAACCAAAAACAACGATCAAGCGCCCTTGCGTAAAGGGACGAACAGAAAGCAAAACCTGCTCCAAAGCTTCTGGTTTATGGGCATAATCAATGTAAACAAGCGCATTATTTTCTGTCTTTCCCACAAACTCTAACCGCCCAGGTGCTCCCTGCAAAGTTTCAAGCGCAGAAAAAACCTTACGAGGTGAAACGCCCGTTGCAATTGCTAACCCCGCTGCCATAAGCGCATTGGCGACCTGAAAATCTCCAGCTAAAGGCAAATCAAATGTATAAATATTGTTTTCCACACGACACTCAATACACTGTTTTGAGCGTTGATGTTCGACACGATTAATCGTGATAAATTGCCCCTTACGACCAATTGTCAAGACACGGCGGCGCGCTTGTGTAACAACATCAATAACCTTTTGTGAATAAACATCATCAGCAAAAATCAAAGCAGGAGCAGATACAGGCAAAAGTGTATCAAACAACCTCATTTTAGCCCGCAAATAATCCTCTACCCCCGTGTGATAATCCATGTGATCTCGCCCTAAATTGGTAAAGGCACCAGCCGTTAAACGGACTCCATCAAGTCGTCCTTGGTCAAGCCCATGCGAAGAAGCTTCAAGAGCTGCATGAGTCACACCTTCATGAGAAATTTCATAAAGAAGACGGTGCAAGACGACCGGATCAGGTGTTGTGAGAGAACCATAAACATTCCGTTTAGGAGAAACAACACCAACCGTTCCTATACTCGCAGCACAAAATCCAGCATAAGTCCAAATTTGCCGAAGAAAAGAAACAACAGATGTTTTACCACTTGTACCAGTCACAGCAACGACCGTTTCAGGCTGAGAACCGTAAAAACGTGCAGCTGCCAACGCTAAACTATGACGAACATTAGAAACACGTAAAATGGGAACAGATAAATCCTCAAGAACAGCATGATAATCTGTAACGATTGCTCGTGCGCCACGCTTTATCGCATCATCTATATAGTGCCTTCCATCACTTTTTTTTCCTTGAACAGCGACAAAAACATAGCCTGGCAAAACTTGCCGAGAATCCACACTGATTCCTGTTATTTCTATTGAAGAAAGACTTTCATCTTCAACACATTCTGTAAAAACTGTTCCCAACAACATGATAACGCACCTTTATATTCATTTTACCGTTGTTTAACGAAACTTGAATTGCTCTTTTTACTTAAAAGAGGCTCATATTCTTTTTTAAAATCGGGTTTTACACCAAGAAAACTAGCTGTGCGACGAACAATATTAGCAAGCATTGGTCCAGCATTCATTCCCGCTGTTGCTGAACGCTGTCCCTCCTCTGGCTTTGGTTCATCGATAATTGTTAAAACAACATAAGCAGGATCTTCAATAGGAAAAGCAGCAAGAAAACTATTGAAATTTTTTGTTTTAGAATATTTTCCATTTTCAACTTTTTCAGCTGTTCCTGTCTTACCACCTACACGATAGCCTTCTACTTTTGCATTACGTCCAGAACCAATATCACTATTTAATTGATAAAGGTAACGCATATTTTGACTTGTTTTAGCCTGCAAAACCCGTTTTGCATGGTGCAGAGTTTGTTCTTTTGTGCGTTTTAAAAATGTCGGAGCAATTAACCAACCACCATTCATTAAAGCAGCAGCCCCGACAGCTGTTTGCAAGGGTGTTGTTGCCATACCATGCCCAAAAGAAATCGTCATAGAATGTATATCCTTCCAATGATGTGGCACAATAGGGTGGGCAACTTCAGGCAACTCTGTTGTGAGACGATCCAGTAATCCAAGTTTTTGTAAAAAACCACGATGTTTATCAATCCCTATCGCCAATGCCTCTTTAGCAGAACCAATATTAGAAGAATAAATAAAAACCTCCCATAACGTTAAGGGTCGATTTTTTCCATGAAAATCATGAATAGTATACCCACTACTTGCTTTTATTGGCTTTGAAGCATCAATAATACTGTTTAAATGAAAAATATTGGAATCAAGTGCCATGGCGGTCGTAAAACTTTTAATAATTGATCCCATTTCAAAAGCTCCTGCCGTCATCCGATTGAGACGATCACTTTTTAAAGCTTCGATAGGATTTCCAGGATCAAAATCTGGTAGTGATGCCAAAGCCAAAACTTCCCCCGTATGTATATTTAAAATAACAGCTCCTGCAGCAATTGCCTTATAACGCTTCATAGCCTGAATAAGTTCATCATGAACAATTGCCTGAACACGCACATCAATCGAAAGCTGAACTTGTTTTAACGATTCTTCCATGGCAAGACCAGCGGCACGCAAAGCACTCAACCCCGCATCATCAATATATTTTTCCATACCTGCAATGCCCTGATTATCAACATTCACCATACCGAGAATATGGGAAGTTACAGGTCCATCAGGATAAAAACGACGAATTTCAGTCCGAAAACCAATTCCTGGTATACCAAGAGCCATAATTTGCGTCTTCTGCATTGGTGTTAACCCCCGCTGTATCCAAGAAAAACTAGATTTTCTTTTTAAGCGCTTATAGGTTTCCTGCCAATTAAGATCAGGCAAAACTGTTGAGAGCAATTCAATTGTTTCATCCACATCAATAATACGTCGTGGCTCAGCAAAAAGTGAATAAGTTTTAATATCTGTTGCCAATAAACGACCATTACGATCAACGATATCAGGACGTGCCATCAATTGAAGAACTCCAGGCCCTTTTGCTTCTTCAATCTGTCCACCTTCCAACCCATAAGAAATAAGGCAAGCCCCCATGATGCCATATAAAATTAAAAAGCAGAACAACGAAAAAAGCAAACGTGGACGACTAGAATAGGGACGACGAACAGAAACATTATGATTATTCAACGAATTCTTTAAGCGCTTTTTCTTCTGTGAGAATAAAAAAGTCGATTTCATTACTGCGCGCCTTTTTGGACAACACTATTGATCTGAGAAGCCCGATTATTTGTCAAAATATCTTGATTATCTTCCAAGATATTTTGTTTAATCACTTCTTCAATTTGATCATGTACCCGTACCGGAATGTCTTTAAACTCCACGATTTGACGCGGCTGTATAACCTCTAACCCAAGTTCTTTCTGATAACGTTTCGCAAGTTTTTGCATGCGTGAAGGCCTTATCATCACAGCCCACTCAGCATGAAGCAAACTTACCGTATTTTTTGCTGCAGCAATTTCATGCTCAAGATGAAGAACTTCGTTCATTCGCTTTTGAACATCATATTTTACCTTATAAGTAAGTCCTGCCATACAAATCATAATCAACACTAAAATCATATCAAATGTACGAAAAACTGTCATTTTTTGCTGCCTTCAAAACTGGCAATCTCTGCTAAACCAAATAATTTCATATCTGCTGCAAGAGCCTCTGCTTCAGTCCGTACACCAATACGCAACCTCGCAGAACGTGAACGAGGATTTTTCTGTAACTCCTCTTTAGTTGCCGTGATCCCACCTCGAAACAAAGGAAAAAATGTTGCTGGAGCAGCCTTTATTTCTGGCAGATAGCGTGATCTCATACATTCTCCAGAACGAGCCGAAAAAAATCTTTTGACCATACGATCTTCAAGAGAATGAAAACTGACAACCCCCAAACGGCCTCCAGCTTTTAAAACGCGTTCAGCAGCAAATAAACCACATGCCAATTCACCAATTTCATCATTAACATAGATACGAAGAGCCTGAAATACACGTGTTGCCGGATGAATACGATCTCCCGGCTTACGTCCTATCAACGTTTCGATAGCATACGCCAAATCACCTGTACGCAAAAAAGGCTGCACAACACGACGCTTTTCAATCATCCGTGCAATTCGCCCCGCATAACGCTCTTCCCCTAATATCTTAAAAATACGTGCCAAATCCCTTGCTTTTAAATGATTGACAACATCGCTGGCTGTAAAACCAGTCTGAGCCATTCGCATATCCAATGGACCATCTTTTTGAAAAGAAAAACCTCTTTCTGCTTCATCAAGCTGCATTGAAGAGACACCAATATCCAAAATAACTGCATCCACCTTCTCTTCAACGACACGATCGAGCTGTGAAAACGCCATATGGACCAAACGAAGGCGTGGAAAAAATTCATCAACAAGCGATTGTCCCGCGCTGATAGCATGAGGATCACGATCAAGAGCAATCACCTGTGCTCCTGCCTTTAATAAAGCACGCGTATACCCACCAGCACCAAAGGTACCATCAATTACTTTTGCTCCAACCAATGGCATAAGCCCAGCCAAAACTGGCTGTAACAACACTGGAATATGGCGTTCAGCTCTTTGATCCTGCTTTATCAAAATAATCCGTCTTGAAGTTATGCTGTCTTAAATCAACAGCTCTCTCATGGCAACTGATCTTAGAATAACCTGACCTTCAACTTTCACATTAATCACAATGAACGAAAAAACTAAAGTTATCCCAAAACAGATCCTAACGCATTATACTTAAAGAAATGTTATAATTTTTTTAAACACCCTTTGCTCAAGTGTCCATTTCAAACACATAGACTCCATAAAAGACCATATATAATTGATCTTATAAAATATCGCCTATCATCATGAAATATCAGTCGGCCTATAAGCCGGGTTCTGTAGAGTAAAGCTTACACTTTACATGGCAACCATTCATCTGGGACGGATGTTACCATCCGCCTCGTGCAACCTACCCGAATGACTCGCCCGGAAATCGGCTGCAAATTAAATTTTGCACGTCATTTCTATTTGGTCTTGCTCCCGGTGGGGTTTACCTTGCCACATTCATTACTGAATGCGCGGTGGGCTCTTACTCCACCCTTTCACCCTTACCTATAAAAATAGGCGGTTTACTTTCTGTGGCACTTTCCCTAGGGTCACCCCTGCCGGGTGTTACCCGGCACCGTCTTTCCATGGAGCCCGGACTTTCCTCACCTGCCGTATTTCAGTATCAGACAAGCGCGGCTGCCCAGCCGACTGACATACTGATTTATAAAACATTTTCTGCTCCGTGAAAATAGCATCTTAAAATATTTTATGACAAACCTCTCTCAACAGATGTTTTTATTTTAATGAAGCCAGATAAGTCTTTACTTTTGCGCAATATTTCGCTGAAATGGAATTCATTTTTTTTGCAGCATGACCTGCGTTATATTTAAGGATTGTACCACACGTACTTCCACCACTGAGTTTATAGGCCCTTGCCAAATAACGCATACCATATTCAAGATTGGTCGCAGGATCGTACAAATCCTGTACAGAACCACTAAAGCCCAACCCTCGTGCCGTAGAGGGTTTAATTTGCATCAAACCTATTTCGCCAGCAGCCCCCTTTATACCTGCCTTATAATTACTTTCAACTTTTACAACAGCATGTGCTAAATTAACGGGAACATTATATTTATTCGCAAGTTTCTGAATAAGAAACTCATAAGGACGAGCAGAAATCTTAGAAGCAACAATCACTGAGGTTTCTCCTGATTCCGCAACATTTAAGACACTATGAGTCCAACTTATATCAAATACAAAAAATACAGCACATGCTGTATTTAACAAGATTTTCAAAAATTGCATTTTCTTTCTCTTCACTCAAACATTCTCAAATTCTAGCCGCAAGTAATTTGCAAATGTATTATACAAAAAAGAAAGCAAAAGAACGTCTTTAAAAAGGAAATAGTAAGACAATTTCAAGCTAAAATTATGAAATAAAAGAATATATCTTTATGCACAAGTCTCAGATTTCTCTATATCATAAAATAAAAAAATAAAAAGACTATAATTAATCTTATAGCGTATCAAATAAAATGATATAATCTATAACTTGCGGCTATCTCTGTTGTATCAATCAATTTTTATATTAAAAAAATAGCATCTGAACTAGATGTAATATTTTTTACATAAGATTATTAATTTTTTTATTGAGATCAATCCCTCAAAGAAAGAGAGACAAGAGCATCTTTTTACCGAAGATGCTCGATATCAAAAAAGGTTCACAAAAAATATAAATCGTTATCAACGCTTCTCTCTGATTAATAAACACCCACTGCACTCTTTATGTCCGATAAAACCTCAAAAAATCACAAAACAAATCCCCCCATCATTGCGCATAAAAAATTCATAAATATACTAAAACCATCATACTCTTTACCAATTCAAAATATTGGAACAGACTTTTAGCTCTCAAGATGTCTCAAAGAAGCTTTTTAATTCCTTTTTATAAAGAGTTTTTATCCACACAAGCCTCTACTTGTGGTATACAAGAAACTGATTTTAATTTTTTCACCATGGATAAATTTAAAATGAGAGGATTTTACAATTCTTAAGATTCTCATTCAATATAAAATGATAAATTATCATTATAAAACAATATACTAAAAAAGTTATATCCGTTTTTATCCCTACAACAAAGCTTAACAATTACTTGTGTCTATTTTTTTTGAAAAATGTTAGAAAACTCAATACCCCCAAAGCCTTTTTAAATAAAAATAGACCTCTCATCTTCATTCAAATATTTTTTCTTTGTCACAGACTATCATCTTATCAGTCTTGCACCTCATTTTCAGAAATCATACAAGTGGATAAATATCCTAAAATCTGTAGAACAAAAAAAGCTTAAATCCTTTAAAAAATTTTATTTTCTCATATCAAATAAAAAAATAACCGGCATATAAAATGCAGTTAACGTGTTTTATTATAGTCAATACTGCTTTTGTCATTGTAGCGATTGATAATGCAATTAACTTGGACCAATACCCTTGATAGACTTTCTATCACTCCTGTAATGATTGCAACATTACCCTTATACTCCAATTGCTTACCTTTTGAGAGATAAATTTTGTTAATACCTTACAAATTGATCATCTCCTCGCACTTTTCAAAATTTCAAGAGAAGCTCTTTCTCCTTAAAATAAACCCCAAAAGCGCGATTAAAAAAATAGCTAAAAATAAGCATTAGCAACGGAAGGACGAGAAATCGCTTTCGAGAGAGCCATAGCAACAGTTTCACCAGATTTTTGAGCCTGCTCACGACTCTGACCACTTTTAGAAGCAAGCGCAATTACATCACGACGCAGCTGCGCAATAAACAACTCTTGCTGTTGAGGGGTCATTTTAGAAAGATGCTTGATAATATCTGGAAAAGATACGGATAATCTCTCTAATAACTCCTCCTCTGTTACATCAAGCTGCTGAGAAGAAAAAGAAGAGCGACCGGGAAAAAACTGATAAACAACACCACTTCGAGAAGCAAAAAAGACAGCGCCAAAAATAAAAAATACGAATAAAATAAAAATAATACGATGCGAAAAAGATCCCATTATCTCTTACCTAAAGACCACAGAATACAAACATAGATTCCTTTTATGATTCCCCTTATAGCATTCAACAATGCCTCAATAAAGAAAAATCAAATTATTAAAAATGAATACGCTAACACTATCCGCCCAATAAGACTCGCCCCTCTATGTATTTAGGTACTATAGGCGAAACAATAACAAATTTTACACCTCCCCCCTAATAACACCTTACATTTCCTAAAATAATTACAAAAAGCCTGACTGAGGAAATCCTCAGTCAGGCCAGACAATCTAGGGGATCCACGCGGGGGGGGGGGGGAGGAGGTTCCCCGATTGTCCTCTTACATCAACCACTAAGATAGCCGATGCAATATTCTTGCTATGGAATAAAATTCTTTAAACAACAAGAAATTCTTATCATCTTCTACGCAAAAAAACATAAAAGAATTATAAATTATTTAAAAATGTTTAAATTTAGGCAAAAAAAGTTCAAAATGACCCAATTTGAAGCAATTTTATTTCAAGAAGCATCAATTAGAATCTACGATCATTATAACTTTTAAATAGTTTCTTTCATAACTCTGATGATCATATTAAAAAACAGTAATTTCTACGTATCCACCCTATAAAAATCAAACTACGTAAAAGTAGAATCACTTTTCCAACAGCAATCACCACAAAAAGAAAAACGTAGATTTTTAAAATCTTACACAAATAACCGTAAAAAATGGAAAACATCTTCTTGCAAGAAAGCTATGAATTATTTAAATAAAACAATAAATTAGAGAAAATAAAATCTTATCTATCTTTATAAAAAATTTCTGTAAATGATCATTAAAATATTGTTACATCCCTCATGTAACAATCAATGAGGAACTTAAACAGCTTAATCTTATGAAAAAATGAGAGCTCTGAAGGTATTTGTTTCGAATCACGCCCCATCGTCATTCCAAATAACGATAAACCATTTTACAATAACCAACAGTCTCTAACGCATTTTAACATAACAAACCGAAATCAATACAGACATTTTCTCTTAATCTCTATCATTTAAATGATCCCGTAAAATAATACACACAGTAGTTTCTATGCTCAAAAATTTTTATATTCTGTTCTTCTAACGTAAACAATTCATTGATTTACAATCATAACTCATCATTTTACAATTTACATGAGAGATCTCAAGAACGTAAGGTTCCCTTATTTTAAATCTTCGTCTATTGAATTAATGAATAGCCATACTACCGCACATCACAAACAAGAAGAAGCATATGGATAAAAAACATAAAACGATGATGCCGGCTTACAACTTTTACTTAAACTAAAGACGATGGTGCCCTATCAATTTTACGCTATACCAACGGACTGCGTCATAAGATGAGCGGCAAACATAAAAAGAAAGAAAATACTTTTGGCAAAAACAATGGACTTATTTAATAACCTTCATAACTTCTCATGA
Organism: Bartonella sp. AP65SXKL; assembly: GCF_042195725.1. Classification (NCBI taxonomy): domain Bacteria; kingdom Pseudomonadati; phylum Pseudomonadota; class Alphaproteobacteria; order Hyphomicrobiales; family Bartonellaceae; genus Bartonella; species Bartonella sp. AP65SXKL. The sequence goes on along the minus strand of NZ_JBHIOW010000007.1, from coordinate 44,361 downwards.
TAAAGAGATACGAAACTTTAGTGTAATATCACACTTTTCTTTCCTACTTTCAGCCACAGACTATCCCTAGATCATCGCCGATCTTATTTTTATGAATATAATGCATTGTCTTACCCTTTTACTTTTTCGTCTTTTTAGAGCATCTTTTTGCACCCCTCACTAAAAGTTCCAACGTACTCCTTATCTAAAAACCTGTTTTAAAGAGATATTTTAAGATCTATTGGGCACCACCATCTTTGACATTTATGAAGGTATGAGCCTTCACTATGATTATATTGTGCGGCATTATATCATATTGCAGCCGCTCCCACATTTAGAAAATGTATGAAAGATGTATTTTCTTTTACAAACGGTATCATTAAGATAAATACCTTCTTTTGTAGCAGACAAACAGACTCTTTCGGATTCTGAAACAGGAAATTTGAAATGAAACAACATTCCTGTATTTAAACCTCTTATTGAGTCTAAAAAAATCAATGATCTTTTAAAATCAATATATTGGCTAATAACATAAATATGATATCAAGAACACCTTAAATAATGATCCTCATAGGCTTAACTCTATAGAAGGTGCTTCATTATACAGCCTACACGCCGCTATAAAACACCAATACTCCCATATAAAAACATAATACAAATGTAAAAAACAATAGCTTATCAATGATTGAATAAAGTTTTATCTCTACGCTATTCTTGAGAAAAATCAGAGTATAAAGTACGTTAACAAACGCGATTTATGCAAAATCTACTTGTTTATCTTTGATATCGTCAACCAATAAACGCGGATCACGAGCAAGCCAAAGCGTAGCACTCCCCTCCTCACTGTTTTCATTTTGTATAGGAGTAAGACAAACCGTTTGTTCTAGAACAAGTCCCGCATTTTTAAGCCATTGTTCTATTTGTAAAGCCGAAAATCCAAAACGCATATGCACTTGATCAGAATATGAAGACTCAATTTCATGATAACCAAAATCCACAATCAATAAACGGCCATGAGGACGCAAAACACTTGATATCTCATGAAGGAATATTTCAGGATTTTCAAGAAAATGTAAAACCCAATGAAGAATAACTAAATCAAAAGTTGTATCTCCAACAGACAAGTGAAAAACATTGCTATCAAGCACAACTTGAACCGCATGCGTATAAAGATTAGAAAACAATTTTAAGATAGAGTCTCCACCTCTTCCAATATTCAACATCGTCTGAAATGGTTTATCGCCAATGATTTCAAGTAACGAGTTTTCTACACCATGATCTGCCATATAGGATGACCGTAATACATCCCGTTGCAACGCATTTTGTAAGAAATGCTTCTTCCTCGTTTTTTGACGCTGCTTTTTAACATCCTTCAAACGTTCTAAATCATGCGCTAACAACACATCATCCTTTGGCAAAGCCGAAAGAATACCTATCACAATGTCTTTACCCCAAAAATCATGACAAAGCTTAAAATAAAGGCTATCCCCCTTCTGATAACGCTCAATCAATCGTGCTTCGTACAATAAACGTAAATATCGTGATATACACGCTTGCGACTGATCAAGAATAAAAATAAAATCAGGAATTGTTAAATCTTCATGATGTAAGAGCCTAAGAACACGTAAATGGCTTACTTCTGCGACCGCTTTCAGCAGCACAATCATTGCATCTAAACTTGCACTTTTTTTCATAATTATCCCCTAAACATTCCTATAAACATTTGTTTATAGGAAAAAAAGTCAAGCATACAACGCATATTCTCATCTATTTTGTTCTCTCTATTTTATCATACTATGAAAAAAATAGGCTAATGTAAAAAACGAACAGATCTTATCTCCCTGCTTCTCGTTATAATGAGAATACATTGATTTATAATAATAATTCATTTTTAACTTGAATAAAAAACCGGAATACCGTAGATTTTTCTCATTTCAAATCTATTCATGATAAATCAATCCAAATCATTCTCTTACAGCTCATAAACGGAGGGGACAGATGGATAAAAATACCTTTTATGCCCACCTAAAAACAAGAACTGCATACTATTGAGAAAAAATAACATGATAATGCCAGCTTGCATTTTTATTAAGTAAAGATGATAATGCTCAATGACCAAGGCATTTGTAGAAGTAATACTATACGCTCCATCCCCTCCTTTTCATTGCAGTTTTACAAAAAATAACCGGTTATATATCATGAGTAAAATAACCCTATTTAGGTCATAATTTCATAAAGTGTCTCTTACTCTTTTCAATGAATAAAAACTCCCACAGAGTACACACACACTTTATTTATGAAATAACAAACGCAATAAAATACACTATTATTCTAACAAAGTTGCGATAAGATAAAAAATTCTAGCGTGTAAGAGGTTTATAATTTGCATGCTTAGGATTAAGAGATTCCGCCCCAAGACGACGAACTTTATCAGCCTCATATTCAGCAAAATTACCTTCAAACCATTCTACATGACCATCACCTTCAAAGGCTAAAATATGTGTTGCCAATCGATCAAGAAACATACGATCATGCGATATGATAACTGCACAACCAGCGAAATTTTCCAATGCATCTTCCAATGCACCCAATGTTTCAGTATCAAGATCATTTGTCGGTTCATCAAGAAGAAGCACATTCCCCCCCTCTTTTAGAAGTTTCGCCAAATGTACGCGATTGCGCTGCCCTCCTGATAAATTTGCCACCTTCTGCTGCTGATCTGCCCCCTTGAAATTAAAAGCCCCGCAATAAGCGCGGCTATTCATCTCATATTTGCCTAATTTAATAATGTCATTTCCACCAGAAATTTCCTCCCAAACAGTTTTATCCCCCACCAAGGAATCGCGACTCTGATCCACATAACTCATGTGAACTGTTTCACCGATACGTATCTGACCTGAATCGGGCTTTTCCTGTCCCGTCAACATTTTAAACAAGGTCGACTTTCCCATACCATTGGCCCCAATAACGCCGACAATGCCACCAGCAGGAAGTTTAAAAGAAAGAGAATCAATCAATACACGTTCACCATAAGCTTTAGAGAGATTATCAACCTCAATAACAACTTGTCCTAACCTTTCTCCAATAGGAATAATGATTTGCGCCTCTCCAGGACGGCGCTCACGTGCTGCTTGAACCAACTCATCATAAGCCTTAATCCGAGCTTTTGACTTTGCTTGTCGCCCTTTTGGACTAGAAGCGATCCATTCTTGCTCACGTGATAAAGCACGTTGACGCGCTGCCTCTTCACGGCCTTCCTGAGCCAAACGCTTGGCTTTAGCCCCCAAATAAGCAGAATAGTTCCCCTCATAAGGAATACCTCTACCGCGATCTAATTCTAAAATCCAACCCGTTACATTGTCGAGAAAATAACGATCATGGGTTATCAAAAGCACAGCCCCAGGATATTCACGTAGATGCCTCTCAAGCCAAGCCGTCGTTTCAGCATCTAAATGGTTTGTCGGTTCATCCAAAAGTAATAAATCAGGTTTTGACAAAAGCAATTTACAAAGTGCAACACGCCGCTTCTCACCACCCGAAAGTTTTGTTACATCCCCATCGGCTGGCGGACAGCCAAGAGCAGCCATAGCCATTTCCACTTGACTTTCTAAATCCCAAAGATTCTGACTGTCAATAATGTCCTGAAGCTGTGCGCTTTCATCAGCCGTTTCCTCGCTATAATTCATCATCAATTCGTTATAACGCTCAAGAATTTCCTGTTTATCTGCAACACCTTCCATCACATTACCACACACATCTTTGCTCGCATCAAGCAAAGGTTCTTGTGGTAGATAACCACAGCGTGCTCCTTCAGAAATCCATGCTTCTCCCGTATATTCCTTATCTAGCCCAGCCATAATACGTAAAATAGTTGACTTCCCTGCACCATTCGGCCCTAAAATACCGATCTTCGCATCTGGATAAAAAGACAAATGAATATTTTCTAGAACTTTTTTATTGCCGTAAGACTTGTTAAGCCCAGCCATATGATAGATAAATTGACGTGCCATAAATTTCTCTTTATATTATGCGATATTAAAGATTAGGATTTTGAAAAAACTGCTTTTGCTTTTTGAAACTGTACAGTAAATAGCACTTACGTCGTATCAAAAGCTTTCGCTTTATATTGGTACATTTTTTCTAATCTCACAAGCCCCAGTATGGTCCTGAATGCAAAAAAACATCCCCCTAAAGAGCAAAAAGCAAATCTTTTTAGCTGTACCTGAAACCTGTTATCAAACATTGCCTCTCTTTTCCATACCAGATATAACATTGTATTTTTATCGTATTAAACCGACTTATCAATGTAATATGGTACCACAAAGAAAAGCAATTCTCTATGCGCCTTCTTTTCTCGCTTTATGGGCTTTATATTACGCAGTAAAAAATCCTTCTCTTTTTTCATCGATTTTTTGCTACGGAAAGCAATGGTCTTCACCCCTTGCCTTGATATGGCTTAAATTACGTTTACAAAACGACCGCCGCCTTATGGGATCTGACGTCCCAAGCCCAATGATCATGAAAGCTTTGCATCAACACGTAGCAACAAATGAATACAGTGCCCTTCCCATTGGTACGTGGTTACAATTCGTAAAAAACTATAAAGCCAATTGTAAAAACTTATCCATCCCCCTCTTTTGGCTTGATAATTATAAAAATAATATCAATATCCAGCACATCATTTCAAAACTTCAAGACGACATATAGCTTTTTAAAAATACGATAAAAGCTCATCTCGTATAGGAATATATTTATGGAAAAAAAAGCCTTAATCGTCATTGATGTTCAAAATGACTTCTTACTAGGTGGAGCACTTGCCGTACCTCAAGGTGATGCTATTTTACCCGCCGTCAATAATCTCATAAATCATTTTGACCACGTTATCTTAACCCAAGACTGGCATCCCAAAAACCATTGCAGCTTTGCTTCCTGCTATCCTGAAAAAAAGCCCTATGATACAGTCATTCTTGACTATGGTCCTCAAATACTTTGGCCTGATCATTGCATACGAGGAACACAAGGAGCAGAATTCCATCCATCTCTTAGAGTAGAAAAGGCACAACTTATCCTTAGAAAAGGCTATAATCAAAAAATGGATAGCTATTCTGCTTTTCTTGAAAATGATCAAAAAACACCAACAGGTTTACAAGTTTATCTCAAAGAACATGGTTTTACTAAGCTCATTATGTGTGGCTTAGCAACTGATTTTTGTGTCGGATTTTCTGCTCTTCACGCTATGCAATGCGGTTTTAAAGTCAGTGTTTCATTAAATGCCTGTGCTGGTATAGATGTAAACGGATCACTAAACACTATGCTTAAAACAATGAACGAAGCCGGTATAGAACTTTTAATGGTCTCTTAAAAGATCCTTCTCTAATCTACCATTATAATACACTGATTTATAAAGGATAAATCATTTTTCACATATTTAAGTAAGAGTCCAGAATATCGTAAATTCTCTCATTTCAAACCTGTTTCAAAACCATTCTCTTACACGTTACAAAGAGAATCCAATGTATGAATAGAAATCATTCAAAAAAACATGCAAAAAGGCCTCTTATGAACCATTAATGCAAAAGTTTGTCATAGTATTGAAAGCTGCTAAAAAGTATAACATCAGCTTTCTGTCTTATATTTAGGTCAAAAAGTATCCTAGAGATTGTACATTATTGGCTTCATGGGTAGTATCATGCAATGAACTCAACTTTAAAAAAACGCAAATAAGCAATAAAATAGTATTTTATTTTGCATAAAAGACCTCTTTCTATTCAAAGATATGCGATAAACAAAAGTGTGAAAAAGGAAGAAATCTCCATTACTTAGATGCAACATGTTTATCTAATTGACGATGCTTAAAACGAATTGAAGAATATAATGCCATTCCAATAATACAGACTCCCACAAGTCCTGTTAAAACTTCAGGAACCGATATAATCGTTTGCAGATACATAATCACTGCAAGAACTAGAATTGCATAAAAAGCACCATGCTCTAAATAACGATAATGCAATAATGTTCCTGATTCAACCAACATAATTGTCATAGAACGAACGTAAAATGCTCCGATACCAAGACCTATCGCAATAATAAAAAGGTTGTGTGAAAAGGCAAAAGCACCAACCACGCCATCGAAAGAAAAACTAGCATCAAGAACTTCTAAATAAAGAAACGCCCCTACTCCCCCGTGAGCTACTGTTGTTAAAGTCTTTTGAGGAGTATCCAAGAGATGACCGACAACTTCAACACCGATAAAGGTCAAAAGTCCATAAAGTGCTGCCAATAAAAAAGTTATTTTATTTTCTGCGTCAATCTGAGCTGAAACAAATAAGATCAAAATCAAAACAATTGCAATATCAATTCCAACAAGCGCCCCAAACTTTTGAGCAGATCTCTCTATAACATTAAGCCAATGCACCTCTTTTTCAGAATCAAAAAAATATTTTAAGCCAACCATCATAAGGAAAGTTCCTCCAAAAGCAGCAATCCCCATATGCGCATCGGTTAAAACTTCAGCATATCGATGTGGTTCCCATATCGCTAATTTGACTGCCGCAATTGGATTAATCCCAACAGCAACGACAACCACCAATAATGGAAAAACAATTCTCATCCCAAATACAGCTATCAAAATACCCCATATAAGAAAACGACGACGCCACAATGGACTCATTCTACTAAGAACACGCGCATTGATAATAGAATTATCAAAAGATAAAGAAATTTCCAAAATTCCTAAAACAAAGCAAATAAAAAAATATTTAAGAAAACCAGTAATACTTTCCGTTTCAAACCAACCAATAACCCCTCCTAAAAAGACACCAATAATCGTGAAAAAAAAAGCAAACCCAAAATAGCGTAATAGGGACATGATCATTCCTCAAAGTTTATTTTCTACTTCATCTAAGCACACCCAGTACCAATCCAAAGTTTGCATCTCTTTAAAGTTGCATCTATTAATGCAGAGGTGTATAGAATATATATGGTAAAATTACATGAAAATTCTCTCAAAAAAAGCAAGAGACAAATGTAGCAACAAGGAATTTTGTTTTGAAGTGAATATCAATTGTCAATACAATAAGTGCAAGATTGCTTTCTATCTACACAAATAAAAAAAATAACAAGAAATTAAAGCTATAATATTGACATTATATCATAGAATATTAATACATAGTGTGCTTTTATTATTTAATGATTTATACCATGATGATTTACCGAGGGAGATAATTCGTGGCACGTCCTGAAACTGAATCAAAAACCATATTTGGAAAACGTTTACGTTATGTACGTCTTGCTTTAGGCGATCCATCGCGTGAAACCTTAGCTAAAAGTTTTAGCATGACAAAAAATTCCATTGCTTTTTATGAGCGTGGAGAGAGAGAACCCAATCTTAGTGTCTTACAAACATACCGCACGTTATATGGTGTCAATATTAATTGGCTTTTAACTGGACAAGGAAAAATGTTTGACACCGAATATACAAAAGGTGATTTTGACTGGAATTATTTTATTAAAAAAATCGAGGGACTGGAAGAAACACTTGCCGATAGTGATCGTAACGAAAAACTAAATCAAGAAAAAATCGACAGTTCTTATGAAAAATTGCAGCAATATTTGTCAAGACAAGGTTTATCAAATGGTTTTAACTCTAAAACTACAACCTCTCTTATCGATATGAAAGCTAAAATGGCCAATTCTTATACCCTTAGCTTATTCATTGATTTACTCATTCGAAGCGTATCCCAAAAAGAGGTTATAGCTAATCAATAAACGTCTATTTCAAAAGAAAAAGCAAGAAATGATTAAACACCAGTATGGAAAGAAGTATTTTTTTACTTTATCCGTGCTGGTGAAGTTTTATATAATTTATAAACTTTATTTCTGTAACGACAGAAAAATATTTGCGTTGTAAATGAAAGTATAGTGTCTTTAAATTAAAAAAAATAATTTTATAGTATAAAATTCTCATTCATATCTTATTGACAATAAATTTTTTCTTGTTAAAAGAATAATAGCTCTCATAGAAATTATTTTTTAAGGTCAGAAAATTTAAGGGGAATATATTGACGACTTCCTAGAGAGACATACATTAATGTTTACAAGCGGATTAGTTAAATATTTATCCTGAAAATTATCAGCTATTTTATGAGGTGGGAAGCATGTATTTTGAGGTGTTTCAAGGAGTTCACAATCAATGGTACTGGCGTTTAATCTCAGGAGATGCACAAAAAATTGCTTTTTCTAGTAAAGGTTATCCAACAAAACAAGATATCCTAATCAATATTGAGCAAATAAAAGAAATTACACATAAGGCTCTTATTAGAGAACTACAGTCCTAACGTTCTTTACCATTAAAACAAGCGTTTATTTTGTATAATGGTATGGTAGTTACTTTTGTGATAAATGAAAAGTGATTGATTTGCCCTCAATGAGAGGAAGTTTTTGTATTATTTCTGACACTCACAAAGAACATTCATATTCTTACAGATTATATGTTTATTTTCAATCATACTCAAATCTCTATAGCCTTTATCAAAAAGAAAATCTCTTAAGTTTTGTATTTTTCATAAAAAATAAACGCACATGAAGAGAAGATAAATCATCAATGAGAAATATATTTACTCTAAAAGATATTAATATCTTTTACGTTCATATTCCTCTTCTGTATCTGATAATCATAACTGACTTACCCATTTCATCTTCATAAAAAGCAAATATCTCTTTCTTTCTATTATCATGCAATTTTTTATACCTATTAGCTGAAACTATCGTAGCATTTATACCTTACATCTAAAAAGAACGTGCAAAACTGTTTCCAGCAATAATATAAAATTGCTGGATTGTATAGACGCGCTTTTTAATAACTAGCCTACCTATAAACTGGTTTATCATCATAAACTCTTATTTTATGATCAACGACGCTCTGTCTTATAACCTTAAATGTTGTCATAAAATCAGAGTAAACTTGAATATTCTCTTCCAATACAATCTCTCCATCAGCACCATAATTGGCTTCATTAAAGTTTATCTCTCTCGTCATTCCAATCTTCCTAACACATTTCCAAACCCTTTAATGCAAAATATGAATACAATCACTCTTTATCATCTTCAGATTTAAGCATTTTTTTATATTTCTTTTCATTTTTTTCATATTGCTTAATTTGTTTTTTCAGTTTTTCAATTGCTTGGTCGCGTCTTTTAATCACCATACTTTGCTCTCTAATAGCCCTATCTCGTTCTTCAGTCATCTTCATAGAATCTCTTAAAAACTCATGCTTTATTCTTCTAGATTCCTCTTTTAAAATTTTCACTTGACTGCGATAATATAAAGAAAATCGAAATATAACCCCGCTGCACAACAAAACAACAATCATTGCTCCCAATAAAATTTCGTTTACACTCATTTGGATCTCCCTTAATTGTCGCTCAAGTGATCATCTTGACCAATTTGTTTCATCCTCAATCAAAAAAAGAATGCAATAAATTGCATGTTCCAAGAGTGATCAGTCACTCTCGGCGTTCTTATTTTCTCCATTAAAGCATTGATAAATGACGCAAACAAATCTCTGAAAGCGGCTAAATCTACACTCACACCAATTATTTGCGACACATTTATTGACACAAAATACAAAAAATAAGGAACGTCAAATAAAACTAACGACGCAATCCAATCATACAAGCCTTGCCCAAATCGTTCCTATCTTCCTTTTTTACGCCATGTGGAATGCGGCTATATATGAAAGTTTTTCATTATTACAAAAATCTTCAGTGTCACAAAGCACAGCATTTCTGTAAAATTTTGCCTTCCCACAAATCTTTACATCACCACAAACTAAAGCATCATTATAAACTCGAGCCTTTCTAAAATCACGAGTATCACCACAAAATTCAATACATTGAGCATTCAAAACTTGATCAAAAAAGACCGCATTAGCATAAACATATGCATCTCCACTCATATTCAAATAACGATAAAGTTCTTATTTTTCATAAACATGCGAACTCTTACGAACGACTAAACAACCATATGTTAATGCATTGTTATCAATAACAATATCATTATAAACACAGACTTCATTATAAACCGCAGCATCATAAAAACACATTCATCCCCATAAGGGCATTGATCGAATGTACAATTCTACCAAACAACCACCTTTGTGGATCAGATTACCTTCCTGTTTAATAAAATATCCAAGATCACTTTTTTGATATTTCCCATTTTTTTACGCATATATACGATATACCATCTGATAGTGATCTAATTTATTACAATAAAGAAGAAATCAGTATTCTTTGTCTATGCAATTTACATTTTTTCTACAGCCATTATCCTATCTCTTAAGGCTCTAAAGCTTCGTTATATTCACACACTACCCCAACATCAGAATTTTTTTTACAAATTCTGATGTTGGGGTATATCTTGATTTATAATGCTGCTACGTATACTATCATAGTGAAATCTCATAAACATACGAGTGTGTATCGCCCTTTCTGGTATACACATTTACTTTTTCACAACCGTGGAACTAAGCAACCATTTTTATTGATTCGAATCTGAAAGTGTATGGGGACATTTTGTTATTAGTTAAAAACAACTCTATATGCTTCCTTAGCGAAGAGCTACACATGGATATTTTCACGCTCCTTGTATCATATATTCTGGATTCGCAACGCAATATTAACGCTATAGCGTAAATATGTAAAGGTCTAAAAATGACAAAGACTGAAAAAGATTGGTTCCAACGCTTAGTTGAATTGATAAAAAGTGACGGACGAACAATGATTGAAATAAGCAGAGCTGCAGGCTGTGGACAAAATTACGTCCAACAAATGATAAATGGAGGCAAGAGGCCTTCTGTAGATAAACTCATGGCTATTTTGAATACACTGGGAAATGCTAGTGCCATATATGTAATAACTGGTTTCAACATCTCCGATGAAGACTTAAAACTCATAACTTTGATTTCGTCTGGAGATAAAAAGAAGATTGAAGCCTTAAATGTTCTGTTGAATGAGCAGAATCTGTAGCATTTTCTACTTTATCCAATATCGCTTGCTTTTGAGACGTCGATAAAGACTCCCATTTCACAATAATATCAGATAAAGTTGTTTCAAATTTTTTATCATTCTTCATAGTCATACTCCATGTAGTCACACTATATAACGCTAAAGCGTTTAAAATATATCTCATACCTTAGAAAAAAATATTTGCAATAGGCAGTATGGAAGCAATTGTGTACAAACTTATTTTACAAAATCAGATGAAGTTCTATTAGTCATGTACCATGGTGAAACAGAAAGCATCACACGATCCAGACCTTCTTATGAAAATTGGTATAATCTATCAAAAACGCGAATAATGTTACGCAGATCTTGCGATTCGGACCAATAAAAACTAATGTGAAAATATCCCTGAAGACACTTCTGAACTCTATATAAGAGAACACGAAAAAGCTTTTTTGAAAAAAATACATCACAATTTATTCTACATAGCACCATCTATGTTTTTTTAACAATATTGCAAAGCGAGAATATAACAATGTTATAGGAATAAATTCTTATAAACAGAGCCACACTACCTAAAACTCTGTAACACATTTACAGGTAACCTCCCCTCTAAACGCACCTTGTAAATACTAATATAAGTCTCTATCATAAGCAAAAATGATACTATCAAAAAAATAAAACGAATCACCACGCACAATCTTTGTACGTAAATTTTATACAGATTTACAACAAGAGAGAAATTCCCTTATGCAAATGAAGAATTATATTTTAAAAGTATGGCTTTGAAGAAGAAGTATACTTTTCCAAAAAAACACCCTCCCTGCCAATAATTTTTCATAAGAGAAAAAACTCATAATAAAGATAAAACTCTCTATACGATCAATACGAGAAAAATGTTAGCAATACAAAAAAGTGCTAGGGTTACCGCAATATTGCCAATTCCTTATCAGAGTAAAATCAAAAAAGACATCTGCTCTTCAATAATAATTCGGATCACATGAAAACTCTATAATTTAAACATTAAGCAAAAAATACACAAAAACAGAAAATGGCATTTTAACAAATTTTCCAATATCATAGAAAACATTTCTTACAGAATAATAAAATGCTTATTACAATAGAATCTGGATGATGCAAAGCGATAGAAACAATCACTCAATTGACTTTTCAAAGAACAATTAATAAAATTCTTTTCAAAAAACACGCCACCGTCACTATGAACAATATTTCTCAAGATATTAAATAGAATTCCTTTCTTGGGAAAAAGAAAATAACAACAAATGTTATCATCGTTGCCCCATGATACATATGAATGCCCATAGATCACATTCTCTTATACACTAACCTTTCATCACAATGATGCTATTCGAACGTCTAAAAGACATTAACATCACTTAGAAAAAAGCAAATTTACACTAAATGTTTTTTGAGCCATTTGTTCTGAACAGGTACAATCTTTAAAATTGGTTTTATTGAGGTCTGTTTATTTGCAGAACAAGTATAAATAAACTTATCCAATGAAGCTTTTAGCCTTCTATTTTATGAAGAACACCATATAGAAAAAGTACAAAACAGTATATGAATTAAGAAAGTAAATAGCGCCCCATATCAGTTAATCCAAATGCTAAAAGGTTGCAAATGAGAGAACTTCTTTGATGAGACTAAGAAAACATACCATCATATTAAAGCAACTGAGAGAAAAAACTGCAACAAACAACGACCAAAAGCTTCTAAAACAAACAGGAAAATAAATAAAAAACGAAAAAGGTAGAATCTCAAAACTTTTATATAAGCGATCCATTTTTCTATTGTACATTTCCCTATTGGTGGGCCCGGAGGGACTCGAACCCCCAACCAAGCGGTTATGAGCCGCTGGCTCTAACCAATTGAGCTACAGGCCCTAAATAGGTTGTTTCTCTCTAAACTAAAATGCCCTATGATACAAGAGCTGACAAAGATTATAACCCATCTTTTTCTCTTTTCTATTGGTTTTTTTTCAGTGCTCTAATTTCTTTACAAAAACTCTTAAAAATGAGAGAATAATTAACTGACAAATATAAAGGTATAGATATGATAGAAAAGAAAATTCAACCACTGAAGAGTTCTCTGGTTAAAACAGTTATATTAGCATTTACACTCTTAGCCACATCGTTGACTGTACGTGCTTATGCTGAAGAAAATAAAATGAAAAATGCAACGATTACAGTGACAGCAATCGGAGAAAGTCAAGCAGCACCGGATATGGCCATTATTAATCTAGCCGTTGTTACCTATGACAAAACTGCCCAAAAGGCATTAGCTTCCAATAATCAATCCATCAATGATATTATAAACGCTTTTAAAAACAATGGCATCCAAGCAAATGATTTGCAAACATCAGGCTTATCCATTTATCAGTCAACCTCTGATAAACACCACGAAAAAAAGAATAATGAAAAACTCTATCATGTTTCAAATTCTTTAACCGTGCGCATTCGTGATCTTACCAATGCTGGTAAAATCTTTGATCAAGCGATGACACTAGGTGTTAATTCAGTTAACGGCATTACTTTTACCAACGCAGATACAAAACCATTTTATCAAGAAGCACGTAAAAAAGCCATTACTGAAGCCATTGAAAAAGCGCAAACGATAGCGCAAGCAGCCGATTTAAAATTAGGAAAAATTATTGAAATCAATGAAAAGGATGATTACTATCACCCAACACCACGTCTCATGAGTAGAGCAGCAGATGTAAGCTATGCAAATACAAATTTTGCAGGTGGTGAATTAAATTATAACGTGAGCGTCACTGTAGTCTTTGCGATCGATTAAGTCACAAACAAGTTGTATAAAAAATCATATTACTGGCCTTCACGTAGAAGACCAGTAATGTGATAAAGATAATCTTCCTCAGATAATAATTCGTCTTCGTAAATCTCTATTTGTCCGCGTGCAGAAATATGCGCTGTATGTACCGTCTGACAATCCCCTGATACCAATGGATGCCACCAATGAAGATCTTTTCCCTCATAAATTAATCTATAAGCACAACTTTCTGGGAGCCAACGCGCTGTTTTAACTGTCGTAATGTCTAGCGATATACAATCTGGTACAATTGATTTACGATGAGCATAATCTCGACACCTGCAGGTTTCCCCATCTAAAAGACGACAAGCAATACTGGTTGCATAAAGGTCACCCGTATCATCGTCCTCAACTTTATGGAGACAACAACAGCCACAGCCATCACAAAGGCTCTCCCACTCAGAAACGGAAATCTCTTCTAATTTTTTTACTTTCCAAAAGGGAAGTTCTCCACTCATAAACTCAGACTCACCTTTTTTAATTAAGACGATCTATAAAAAATGAAACGTTTAATTTCTATAATTTTATCTATTTCTGTCTCTTAAAAAGATTCAACTCAATGTATACTTTAAACCATGTTCTTAAAAGCTATCTGAATAAAAAGAGAATATTCAAAAATAGCGCATATAAATGAACATAACCTATTGAAACATCTCTTTGTAAACTTAACGAAGAATAAAATGCGTCACCTAAAATGATAGAAAAATTCCCCAAAGAACATACATTTTTCATCAAAAAGTCCGTATGTTGCAATATAAGTTTACTCCTAACAGATCTCATTTCTTAAAAACGAGCCGCGCTATACGCAAGGTAATGTTTTTATCGTTCATTTCTTGAAAGCCCCCTACTCTCTACTCCATAACCACCCTTTGCCCTATATCTATTCTTTTGAGACAGAGAAGTATAAAGCCCCAAAGCTAAGAAAAACATTAAACATCGAAAACTTTCTAGATTGTTCAAATTCTTCCTATGTTTTTCTCAAAAAGTATCCAAGTACAACATGAAGCACCTCCCCCCTTCATTAGGAAGAAAGAGGGAGTTATTAAAATGCACACGAATTCTTTTATTTAAGAATCGAGAAAACTGCGCAATTTTCGTGAACGGCTAGGATGTTTTAATTTACGAAGTGCCTTTGCTTCAATCTGACGAATACGCTCTCTTGTAACTGAGAACTGCTGTCCCACTTCTTCCAATGTGTGATCGGTATTCATCCCTATTCCAAAACGCATCCGCAAAACACGTTCTTCTCGTGGTGTTAATGAAGCAAGAACGCGTGTTGTCGTATCTCGCAGATTAGCTTGGATAGCTGCATCAATTGGTAATAACGCATTCCTATCCTCAATAAAATCACCCAAATGGGAATCATCTTCATCACCAACAGGCGTTTCGAGAGAAATAGGTTCTTTTGCAATTTTAAGAACTTTTCGTACTTTTTCTAACGGCATAGAAAGCTTGCTAGATAATTCTTCTGGTGTTGGTTCTCGTCCAATTTCATGGAGAATCTGACGCGAGGTACGAACGATTTTATTAATTGTTTCAATCATATGAACAGGAATACGAATTGTACGTGCCTGATCAGCAATTGAACGTGTAATAGCTTGACGAATCCACCATGTTGCATAAGTTGAAAATTTGTAGCCGCGCCGATATTCAAACTTATCCACAGCCTTCATCAAACCGATATTGCCCTCTTGAATAAGATCAAGAAACTGCAAACCACGATTGGTGTATTTTTTTGCAATTGAAATGACAAGACGCAAATTAGATTCTACCATCTCTTTTTTCGCAATTGTTGATTCGCGTTCACCTTTCTGCACCTGCATAACAATCCGACGAAATTCACCAATCGAAATAGCCGTTTCTTGCGCAAGATTTTGTATTTCACTTCGCAGTTTTTGGATTTCTTTTGCTTCACGCACCGAAAACTCTTTCCAACCAGGTGTAGGCAAAGCAGAAATATAATTCATCCAATCCGCGTCCAATTCACGCCCTTGGTATTCTTTTAAAAAGTCCTCATGGCCAATGCCATAGCTATTGGCAATCCGTTTCAGCTTACCTTCATTATGAATCAATCTCTTATTAATGTCATAAAGCTGTTCAACCAAAGCTTCGATACGATTTTGGTTTAAAGAAAGGGATTTTACTGCTTGAATCAACTCACCCTTTAATTGAATATATTTCTTCTTCTGAGAAGATGTAAGAGCCCCCTCTTTACGCTCTGCCAAACTGCTTTCAACATGCTGATCTTGTAATTTTCGTAATTTCACATAGGTTTGAGCAATAAAATCCAATGTTTCCATAACTTGAGGACAAAGTTCATTTTCCATTGCAGCAAGCGATAAGTTAACATCGTCCTCGTCCTCTTCATCATCGTCTTCAATGTTTCTCTCTCCTGCGCTCTCCCCCATATTACGTATACCAGAAGACATTTTTTCTTCTACGGTCTTATCAACTTCACTTCGCTCAATAACAGGAGCCTGCTTTGCTTCTGGACCAGCATAAGTCGTTTCAAGATCAATAATTTCACGAAGAAGAATACGCTGCTCTTTTAACTCATCACGCCAGATAATAAGAGCCTGAAAAGTCAAAGGACTCTCACAAAGTCCCGCAATCATTGTCTCACGCCCTGCTTCAATACGCTTAGCAATGGCAATTTCGCCTTCCCGCGAAAGAAGCTCAACAGCTCCCATCTCACGCAAATACATACGCACCGGATCATCCGTACGATCTGTTACTTCGCGTTTATTCGTTGTCGTTGCAATTGCGTGGCTAGAGGCTTCTACTAAATCACCCCCCTCTACCGTAACTTCTTCTTCATAATTTTCAGACTCGACTTCATCCTCATCATCCACAACATTAACCCCCATCTCAGAGAACATCGCCAAGATATCTTCAATTTGTTCGGATGTAACCTCGTCAGAAGGAAGAACAGCATTGAGTTCATCCATTGTTACGTAACCATTTTTTTTGGCAAGTTTAATCATTTTCTTGATGGCATCATCAGAAAAATCAAGAAGAGGACTATCCAAACTCGCTTGGTTTGTTACTTCTGCATTATCTTTCTGTTTAACCTTTGTTGCCATACCATAACTCCACTCGATCACTTCATAGTTTCCATGTAACCATAGTTTCCATGTGACCAGTTTTTTTTGTTCTCACTAAAATCTACCAATAGTTACTCATATATACTTCCTGTTAAGAGATTACCATTGGAAAGAATACATTTTGTATACGCCCTGACATCCAGACAAGCTTGACATCCAGACAAAAACGCGGGAAAACTCCAGAAGTTTCCCCGACACCTCTCAGCCCTTCTGAGATAATCTCTGCACCCTATCGTAAGAACCAATTTCCCGCTTTTCCTAAAATTTACCCGCTTTTCCTAAAATTTAATTGTCATCTTTATAAAAATGTCACTCCACATAAACTTCCTCATCTAAAATTTAAGTGACTGATTCGCATTAAAAAAGCGAATCATTTTATCGTATCTTGTGTATTCCCGTCTATTTTTTCATCCAACCAACTTCCAAATCCTTCAATTAACGCTTCTGTTGCCTGCATCTGCTCCAGCTCATTTTTTACCTCACGAAGCAGATCAAAAACCTCACTCTTAGGATTTTCTACAAGTTGCTCTTCAATATCCTGTAACCTCTTATGTAGGTGGTGTTCTTGAAGATGCAAGTAGACAGCTTGTTTTAATATAGCACGCGCATCTTCTATAGGGGCTCCACCAGGAATAATACGCATACCAATATTTTGCACAAGATGTTTCATACGCTCTAACAGAGCCTTTTGCCCTCTTTTTTCTAAGAACACAACCATCGTCTCTTTATCATGAAGCTGTTGGTCCCCAAGAATTTCCAACATAGCTTGATGAAAAATTATCAATTGAGTATTTTTTAATTCTAACTCAGAAAGAATTTCAAAATTTTCATACCACAACTCAGGATAGTAAGCTAAAGTAAGTAAAATCACTGCTTCACGCAAAGGGATAGATTGCGAAGAATTTCGTACTATTTCAGAATTTGCTAACAGAGAAAAGGTTTGATCTTTAAAGGTCCTATTTGGTGAAGATTGACCATATCGCCCTTCCCCCCTTTTTTTCGAAAAAGAGGGACGAAAAAAATCAAAAAGGCGTTTTTTTACATCTTGCAAATAATAACGACGGACATCTTCATCCTTAATCGTAAAAATTTGTTGTTTTAGTTGTTTTTCTAGCGCTGCTCGTGCCTCTGGAATTTCAAAATGCTTTCCATAGGTAGCACGCCACCATAAAAGCTCACTCAAAGGAATAGCTTTTTGCAAAAAAGAAGAAAAAAGCTGTGCTCCACCAGCACAAACAATTTCATCAGGATCTTTCCCTTGTGGCAACAAAACAAAGCGTACACAAACCCCAGCCTTTAAAAGAGGCAACACACGATCAGCAACACGAAAAGCAGCTTTTAAACCAGCATCATCACCATCAAAACACAAAATAGGCTCCTTCCCCATCTGCCATAAAAGCTCAATTTGCGCTTCCGTTAATGCTGTCCCTAAGGGCGCTACAACTCCTTCAAAACCAGCTTTAGTCAATGCAATGACATCCATATACCCCTCAACAACAAGGAGTGAATGAATTTTTTCATCGCCAACAAAGCGACTATTTTTGCGAGCTGCTGCCGCGTTATAAAGTATATTTCCTTTATGAAACAGCACTGTTTCAGGGCTATTGAGATATTTTGCTCGTGTCTCTTTCTCTAATGCACGCCCTCCGAAAGCCACCACACGTCCGCGCAAATCTTCGATAGGAAACATAATGCGATTTCTAAATCGGTCATAAGAATCTGCGCTCTCCTCATGCACTGAGAGAAGCCCACATTCTTCCATTTGCTTTATTGAAATGCCCCGTGCACTCAAAGCTTCTTTCAAAGCTGTACGCCTTACCGGTGCAAAACCAATGCGGAAACGCTCTACAAGCTCTGGTGTAACACCACGTGCATCCAGATAACGACGTGCTTGCGTACCTTCTTTATCGCGTAAATTATATTGAAAAAAATCTGTAGCAATTTTCATCACATCATAAAGGTCAGCTTTTTCCAGTTGACGTTTATGACTTTGTGAATCCAAAATAGGGAGTTTTATTCCCGCAAAATCAGCCAAACGCTCTACACTTTCTGAAAAGTGCAATCCATCAAGCTCACACAAAAAGGTAAAAATATCTCCACTTACACCACAACCAAAACAATAATAGCGCCCTTTATGATCATCACAATGAAAACTTGGCGTTTTTTCACCATGAAATGGACAACAACACCAAAAGTCTCCCCGTGAAGGCTTACTTTTTCGAGGATCAAAATCCACCCGTTGCCCAATCACTGTTGAAATTGGGAGTCTCGTACGCAATTCATTAAGGAAATCGGGCGGAAAACGCATTATCTCTCACAGAGTTTGAAAATTCTTTTTTGCATATTTAACGACTTTAGAGCATAATTCCAATACTTCCTCTTAAGCAGTTGTAAAATTTTAAACCCTCAACTGCATATATTTTTAGAAATGGAGAATAAAAAGTGATCGAATTTATTGCTCAATATCCGTGGTTAGAGGCTATTTCTTGGCTTGTTATTCTTACTATAGCTGCCCTTTTAGTGAACTTTCTAGGACGAAAATTACTTATTCACGGAGCAAAAAAACTCTCTTCTTTTCTCCCCAAAAATACAACGATCGATATTAATAATGCTATTCAATACATAGCGGATATCATTTCAGCTTTTATTCTTTCAATTGGTGTTAATTTTATCTCAACATTGCCCGATGCATTTAGCACTGTCATCAGTAATGTTGCCAACGCCTTCATTATCTTCTTTGTCGTCCTGACAATTTCTTCCTGTCTCAATGTCATTAACATCCTTTACGAACAACGACCAACAGCACGACTAAAACCAATAAAAGGTTATATTCAAATTGCTAAAATTGCACTTTTTGCTGTTGCAACAATTTTAATGGTCGCTACATTGATTGACCGTTCCCCTCTTATTCTCTTCTCCGGTCTTGGTGCAATGGCCGCGGTTCTCATGTTAATTTTTCAAGATACGCTTCTTTCTCTCGTTGCCGGTATTCAAATTTCATCCACTGATATGGTTCGTGTTGGGGATTGGATTGAAATCCCCAATCTCGGTGCCGATGGTGATGTTATTGAAATTGCCTTGCATACTGTTAAAGTTCAAAATTTCGACAACACCATCACCTCAGTTCCTATCCGTAAACTTGTGACCGACCCTTTTAAAAATTGGCGTGGAATGCAAGAATCGGGTGGCAGACGCATCAAACGCTCCCTTTTTATTGATCAATCAAGTATCCATTTTCTCACAAAAGAAGAACAAAAATATCTTTCCCGATTTAATTTATTAGAAAGTTATTTCACGCAAAAAGTAGAAGAAATCGAACAATGGAACGCTCAATTAGATAAAAATCATGATGTCTTAGCCAATACGCGCCGTTTAACCAACATTGGAACTTTTCGTGCTTATGTTTTTGCTTATCTACAACAGCATCTAAACATCAACCCTAATATGACCCTCATGGCACGGCAATTACCTCCTACAGAAAATGGTTTACCCTTAGAAATCTATTGCTTTACAAACACCACCGTTTGGATCGACTATGAACAAATTCAAGGCGATATCTTTGATCACCTTTATTCCATTCTGCCCTGTTTCGGTCTAAAGGTTTTTCAAAATCCAAGCGGTTATGATTTTAATCAAGTATTAAAAGCAAAAGTGAAATAAAAACAATAAACTTCAATTTATTAATTTGAGGCAACCACATTCACAACAACAAAGAAAGAATAAAGTATCATGAATGGTTCATTGGTACTCCTTCATCTTGCCGGCGCTATTTCTTTACTTCTCTGGGCCACACGCATGGTGCGCACAGGAGTTGAACGCGCCTATGGTGACAGACTTAAATATAAAATGTGCCACGTCGTTTCAAAACCATTGTTTGCCGTAAGTTTTGGGCTTTTTACAGCAATGATTTTACAAAGCTCTACAGCAATAACACTCCTCGTTGGCTCTTTCGTTGAATCTGGTTTTGTCTCTGGAGTAGCAGGACTTATGGCTGTACGTGGAGGAGAATTAGGATCAGCAATCGTTGTAAAAATTCTCACCTATGACCTCACTCTTGTTGTACCCTTGTGTCTTTTAATTGGCACTTGTATCTTCATGACAACAGAAAAACGTGAATGGCGTCAAATAGGACGTATTGTCATCGGTATTGGTCTTTTGATTTTATCTTTAGAGATGATAAGTACCGCGACAGAACCTTTACGTGAAAGCGAAATTTTGCCTAGCATCATTCGTTATCTTTCAACCGATCCTATTTCCACTTTTTTGTTGGCTGCTGGCTTAACCTACCTCTTACATTCATCCATTGCAGGAATCATTTTGCTGGTCAATTTTGCCAACTACGATCTTATCCATACGCAACTCTGTGTTGTCATGGTTCTTGGTGTCAACTTTGGCTCTTCTCTTATAGCACCACTTTTAACGCGCAACGCCTCTCCTAATACCCGCCTCGTTCCCTTAGGAAATTTACTCATGCGTGGGGCAGGGTCAATCCTTATACTTATCTTATTTCTCTCCTTTCACCCTCCCATCACATGGCTTGGCAATAACGCCCCTACTCAAGTAATCAACGCCCATATCATTTTTAATGTTTTCATTCTCCTTGCTGGAATACCGCTTTCAAAATGGGTTTTAAAATTAACCACTCAGATCGTGAATATAAGTGCAAAAAAAATGCAAGCCGACAAAACGCTCAATTTATCCGATCAAACAGCTCTTGATGACAGTGTTCTTGATCGCCCAACTCTCGCCCTCTCGAATGTCATGCGTGAAGTCATTCATATTTGTGATCTTGTAGACATCATGCTAGAAAAAATTATGGGACTTTATGAAAAGCCTGATCCCAATATTATTCGTGAACTCAACCAACTCAACACCATATTGGACAAAAAACATATCGCCATCAAACTTTATCTTGCACGATTAGCGGGACAAAAATTATCTGACGAAGAAGCTCTTCAAACGCAAGAACTTCTAGGTGCCTGTATAAAATTAGACCAAGCAGGCGATATCATTATTCATAATATGTTGATGCTGGTTAAAAAGAAACAACAAAAAGGTTTACAGTTCAGCAGCGAGGGCTGGAGTGACCTCCTTCGTTTCCACGCCATTGTACTAGCCAACGCGCATATAGCATTTAACGTTCTCGTCTCACGTGATACACACACTGCACACCTATTGGTACAAAAAAAAGATCAACTACGAAACTTAGAAAAAGAGATGAGTTTAAAACATTTTAAACGTCTGCGTGAAGGGGATCTCAAAAATGTAGAATCATCCAGTCTTCATCTCGACACTGTGCGCGACCTCAAACAAATCAACTCTCTTTTGACCTCAATGATCTACCCCATTTTAGAAGAACAGGGACTTCTTCAAAGTTCTCGTCTACGCAACCCTGCTGAAGAACAAACAGAAAAAACTTAAACCTTTCAAATAACTTGAATAAAACACACATCACATCGATTATTCAATTTTGAATATGGTCAAGATATTGATTTAATCAAAATATCTTATTATTCGACAATTTAAATGAGCTTTCTGCATCGTAAGTTTCTTTCATTTAAAATCTATACATGATGAATTGCTCAAAGTCATCTGCTTGCACATTACAAACAAAGCAGCATGTAGAATAGAACTCTTGAAGAAAGATGTAAAAATGCCTAACCATCTCAAAGCCAAGACTGTTAAACACATAAAGAGTAGGTCAAGAGTATGATAGTTCCAACCTAAACCCGCCTTGTAAAAAGGGAACCGCTTCACAGTAGCAGCGAAACAGAAATACTCTATAAGAAATACAAAACCCCACAAAAATGCAACATTTATATCAAGATTGGTAGAGGTTCAACCTATACAGCCATGCTATAACGTATCAACGAAACAGTTTTCATTTCAAACATCATTGATATCAATTGGCAAGCTCCAAACTTTTAAATATCCATTTTACTTATTGCTTTAATCACAATTGTTTTTTTAATTTAAGAGAGAGATTTAAAAAGCTTATAAATACACTTTATGAGTTCTTAGAACATTTCTACTAATATTTTCTTCTTTTATTCATATTTATCAATTAATTAATTTATTTATAAATTAAAATATGTTGTATATTTATACTTATTAAGTATTATTATGATATAAATGTGAATGTTATTTTTATATAAAGGAAAGTAATAAGTAAAATATCTAAAAGAAATATCCTTTCCACTGGTTAAAAAAGGAATAAACCTTGATTTTTACAAAGTTTACTCTAGTTACAATTTAAATTCAGGCAAAGGAGGGTATCATGGAAAATGCAAACATCGGTTGGATTGCTGCTATTATTATCGGCGGGATTGCAGGTTGGGCAGCACAGTATATTATGAAAAGCCAAACAGGAATATTGTTAAATATTATCTTAGGGATTATTGGCGCTGCGCTAGCAAGCTTTCTTTTTAGTCTTTTAGGTGTAAGTTTTGCTGGTTGGCTTGGCTATCTTATTTCAGGTTTTATAGGAGCCTGTATTCTTATATGGATAGGACAAAAAATTCGATCATAGAGTATTTATTTTTTACACCTTTTGGGATTCAATACAAAACTAGGAAACAACGAGCAGAGTTTAAAATATTCCCCTGTAACTTGTTGTTACCAATTTTGATATGATGGTGAGATGCTTAAGCTGTGATTTTAGGCATACACCATCACCATATTATAAAACCAAATGCAGTAAAGAACTTTATAACGCACCATTTCATACCTATATAAACTTACGCATATCAGAGGAGAGATATGTTGCGTTATTTTAACAAAATACGAACTGATTTTTGTACCACGTGCGCAAATCCAGCATATCTCACTGTAATAACAATTCATAAGGTTACAAAAATCACTAACGATGATTAAAAATTCTACCGTATAATGCTTAACACCTATACACTCTATCAACAATACCCTTTTTACCGAAAAACTCGAAGCGCTTTTTTACATTCTTAAGAAATAAAGAGAGACGGCAAGAATAAAATGATAAATATTTTTTCTAATCTATGAAATAAAATAGTATCTAAAATAAATATGAAAATTAAATTATAATGTGTTTTTTTAAATTTATTTTTAATAATAAAAATATATAAGTAAAAATTAATAATATTAATGCAAATTTATTATAAAATTAATACACATTATGTGATGTAATATTTCAAAATTTTAATAATATAATATATTTTGCAAAAATATATGCATTACTATAAACTTCTTGATTATAAAGAATACGATCTCCTTTACATCTCAATTCAAAAGATTTGAATATCTCTTCTCTTTCTAAAGTATAAAATAAAGTTTTGTTCCTCTTAAAATTTCCTCTTTATATCATCTTGCATAGATGAATTTTTAGCTCTTCTTTATATGCGTTACAAACGAATTTTAAAGCACGAAACATTTTTCCCATTGCTCTCATGCGATAAAGAAATTTCCGTAATGCATTGTGAAAGCGCCTTGAACAAAACATAATACTTTATTTTGCTTTTTTAAATGAAAATAATCCTATAATATATACTTCCTGCATATCTTCTTTTAAAGACCTTTGCTTTCGATTTTCCCTTTGATATCTTCCTGTTAAAATCTTGCTGCTTTTATACTCCTTGTATTACAATAGAGCTATCTATTTAACCCAACATAACATATGGAATAAGACTTTAGCTGTGGAGTAAAACGATGTCTGATCTTGAAGATTCCATCTTACCACCTCTAAAGTGGTTCTCTGATCAAAATCCTCCAATACCAGAAAATGTTCGCGATTGGCTCATGGAATCGGGCTCAATGACGCTTCGATTAAAGAAATATTGTACCTGCCTCCAAGTTCAACCACAACGCGAATGTTTTATTACGCGAGATAAATTAACAGAAGAAGCAGAGCATCTCCCCGAAAATGCGCGTTATTGGCTACGCGAAGTCATATTAATGGGAGATAATAAACCTTGGCTCCTTGGACGCACTGTAATTCCACAAGAAACCCTCCTACACAATCAAGCCTTGATGCATTTGGGAACTGTACCTCTAGGACATTATTTATTTAACAATGACAAATTAACCCGCGATTACATTCATATTGGTCAACAAGGTGCGCTATGGGCACGCCGTTCCCGTTTGCGGTTAACGGGTAAGCCATTGTTGCTAACTGAACTATTTTTAACAGATTCACCACTGTATCCCCACAAATAGAGGTTACTCATTTTATTCTGCATAACTTATAGATTTCATATAGCTTATAAGGGATTTAATCAGAGAAAAGAATTTCAAAATTATCTCAAGAACACATTAAAAACAAAGATTTCTTTTCAAAATATCCTTTTATTTCATCAACTCAGCTTAAAAAATCTCTTCCCTAGAAAAAACGTTCTAAAATTCTGATTTTCTTATCATTAAAACCAGCACTTGAATTAAAAAGATACACACCATATTGATAAAACCATCTATATTTAAATTTCTTGCTGAATAATCACTACTCTAAAATACGGTAACTCTTTATCAAACAAATGCTTTGAAACAGCAAAAAAGACAATAATACACTCCCCAAAATTGGAAATCTGTATCAATTAGCTTAATCATTCTGTTTTAAAATTTTTAACAGTGCTGACAATAGATCTTTTTAAAAAAGTAAAAACTCTATAATCTTTTTGTTTTTTAATGGTCTAACAGCTTTGAAGAACAGAAAAATATAATACTTAAAAGAATGTTTATTGCTCTATAAGAGCCAAAAAAATTTCGTTGATATCAAAAAAATATTTTTTTGATAATAGTATGTATATAAAAAATAAATGATATTTATCAACATCCTACTGACTTACAAAGGCGACGCACAATAAAAAATATTTTCCAATCCCCTTGAATTAACAAGATCTATTGCAATTTTTGACGAAGACTATTGCACACTTTAGAAAAATTCATTTGCCCCGCATACCGTTCCTTAAGCCATGCCATCACCTTACCGATATCGCGTAATTTTTCTGCCTTTGTTTGTGCCAAAGCTTCACAAAGAACCTGTTCTACTTCCATCTCCTTAAGTTGATAGGGAAGAAATTCACGAATAACTTCTATTTCTGCTTGTCCTCTCTCTGCCAATTCCAAGCAACCAGACTCTTTATAGGCTCGCATCAATTCTTCACGCTGTTGAAGCATTTTAGTGAAAACAGACTGTATCTGCTGATCATCCACTTCTAGCTTCCCTTCATCATAATAAAGAATATCACGATCCCTAACTGCAGCATTCATTAAACGAAGTGTAGCAAGACGCGCACTATCTTGCGCTTTCAAAGCAGCCCTAAGAGCCCCATCAATCTGGTTACGCAACATAAATTTATCCAATTTTTGTTCAAGAAGAAGATGCCTTTTAACCAATCTTTATCCATCTTGCAATGGAGAATAAAAAAATAATTAAGGACTCGATCTTCGAAAAGCTAAAACAAGACTTTACCTCTTCATGGAATGTACTTATACTGCCTATTTCAAGCGAAACGTTACCAGAATAATATACACAGCATCTGCTAAAGGTATGATTTTTGTGTAAAGTTGATCATTATACCTTTCAGAGAATAAGCCATCATACCTTTAGAATAAATTGTGGATACATACTATGATACAAGCGACTTCACCCAGCCACCCTTGGAGTATCAAAAAACCGACAGCCCTCTTAGTCTTAGCAGATGGAACCGTTATTGAAGGCAAAGGAGCAGGTGCTACAGGTATAGCTGAAGCTGAAGTGTGTTTTAACACCGCCATCACAGGCTATGAAGAAATCCTCACAGACCCGTCATACACACAACAAATCGTTAATTTTACTTTTCCTCATATAGGAAATGTAGGGGCAAATAGCGAAGATATTGAAGATCTCTCTCCTCTCAATTGTCATGGTGCTGTTGGCGCTATTTTCAAAGCAGACATTACACATCCCTCAAATTATCGATCCAATGAAAATCTTCATCAATGGCTTAAAACGCGTAAAATTATTGCACTTTGTGGTATTGATACACGTGCACTCACAATTCTTATTCGTGAAAAAGGTGCACAAAATGCTGTCATTGCACACGATGCTAATGGAAACTTTGATATTCCTTCTTTAAAGAAACGTGCGCAAAAATGGCAAGGTCTCGTCAATCTTGACCTTACGAAAGACGTGACATCTCAATCATCAATGCAATGGAATGAAAAACCATGGAGTTGGAATAAAGGATACGGTACAAACAATGTGCACAATCTTCATATCATTGCAATTGACTACGGTATTAAACGTAATATTCTTCGCCTTATGGCAACACAAAAAGCACGCATTACTGTTGTGCCTGCCCACACAACTGCAAAAGAAATTCTGGCAATGAACCCTGATGGCGTTTTTCTTTCTAATGGACCAGGAGACCCCGCAGCTACGGCTCAATATGCCATTCCAACAATCAAAACATTAATTGATCATAATTTACCAATTTTTGGAATATGTCTTGGTCATCAACTTCTCGCTCTTACGGTTGGTGCAAAGACCATGAAAATGCACCAAGGACATCATGGTGCCAACCACCCAGTTAAAGACCTTAACACTGGAAAAGTTGAGATTGTATCGATGAATCACGGTTTTGCCGTAGATTCTTCCTCTTTACCACAACATGTTCAAGAAACACATATTTCTCTCTTTGATGGTTCAAACTGTGGTATTCGAATCATTGGAAAACCTGTTTTTTCTGTTCAATATCACCCCGAAGCTTCTCCTGGACCACAAGATAGCCACTACCTCTTTCAGCATTTTAGTGATCTCATTATGAATTATAAAAAAATATCTTAAAATAAAAAGCCTCACCTTTTAACTTCTCTCCTTTAAATTATATCATCTTCCTACGCACAATTATATTATTTTTATACCTACAACTTATTGAATAAATATTCTTATTGATCATTCTAAAACTAAAAAGAGCGCTCTGAATAGCTTAAATTTTTCTCATTCCTCTCCTCTTAAGGTCGTATCCATCAAAATCATTGGTTTCTCCCCCCAAGCAAGATAAGTGGGTCGATAAAAACCATTTTTAAAAAGAGTAAAGTGCCTAATATTCAAATAAGCATTTGATTCACAATACAATTTTAAGCATTCTATTGTGCATGAGAAACATAATCCCTCCTAAAGAATAAAAAAATTAAAGTGTGAGACAGTGCAACAAATCTCTACTTTTTAAAAGATATTGCCGTAGATGGTTTTGAAAACTGTAAAGTCGAATAAAAAAGTAATCGCAAAACAGAAAACATCTTTTCAATTTTACAACGTTATATTCTTCCAAAATGAGGTTGTCTTTCGATTCCAGAAATGATGCCAACAAATATAAGCAATATTTTACTTCCAATTTGCCATATAAAATTTGGAATTGTTCATTCAATACTGATACATCTAACGCAGATACATTTTAATCTTTGTTTTCAATATGCTGCTGCATTAGCACTGGATATTAATTTGCAAGCAATAGAAAAAATACGGACTCCCCCTCTACAAACAATATCACAAAATAAAAAAATTATTTTTACTAAATGAGAAGGATATATCGATATTTTATACAACACTTTGTGAAACAAATATCACAAAAACTTTCTGCCTATAAAATGATACATTTTGTTTATCTTGTGCATTCTTTAGCAAAATAGTACGTACCAGCCCCTCTCAACAAATTAACGTACCCGCAAGGCAAAAATAACTGTCGCAACGACAAGAAGAAAAAAGCCTCCAACAAAAGGAGCACCAGAAAAATAAAACAGTGCATTTTTATCTGTAAAACATTCAAAAAGAAACACATAAAAAACAGAACCAAATGTTAAACTCAACGAAATAACAGATGTCATCGCTCCTTGCAGTTCTCCTTGTACATTTGTCGGTACCTGCGCTGAAGCAATAGCACGTATAGGTGCATGAACAAGATATTCAAGCATTGTACACATACAAACCATATAAACCATCCACCCCTGCGTCGCGAATGTATAGCCCAGCATAGCAACAGAGGCAAACAAAAGCCCCACTATAACAATATGCCAATCACTCCATCGTTTAGAAAAATAAGGCAAAATGAGAGCGACTACAATAAATTGGCCTATCCCAAAAACACTATAGGAGAGTCCAATAGAAAAAGAACTCCAATCATAGCGTTCTTTTGCAATGAAAGCCCAAATGCTTAACCATACAGATTCCGCAAACCAATAAAGAAAAAAGACCAATAACACCCAAAGAACCATCGGATATTGTTTCAGGTGCCAAAAAGCACCTAAGGGATTTGCCCGCTTAATATCAAAAAAGCGCCTATTCCATAAAGAAAGGGTTTCTGGAAGCATAACCCAAGAAAAAATAAAATTAATGAGTGAAAAACCAACAGCAAAATAAAACGGAATACGCGGACCAAACTGACCTAAAAAACCACCAATAAACGATCCTAAAATAAACCCCAATGCGGATGCAATGCCTAACAAACCAAAATTGCGTGTACGGGTTTTATCATCAGATATATCCGCAAGATAAGCTGTACAAGTTGCAAAACTAGCGCCACTTATCCCTGACAAAAGACGCCCGATAAATAACATAGAATAGCTCCATGCTATAGCACATATGAGATTATCAAGAGCAAAGCAAATAATAGAGAGAAGCAAAATAGGACGACGACCATAACGATCAGAGAGATTGCCAATAACAGGAGCAAACAAAAACTGCATCACTGAATAAGCTGCAAGTAATTTTCCTCTTTCTACAAAAGATGTACTGACCTCTTTTCCAGTTAATTGAGAAAAATATTCAGGCAAAACAGGACAAATGATCGCAATACAAAGAATATCTAACAATAAAGTGATGAACACTAAAACGAGCCCACGCTGAACAAATTTCGGATT
Organism: Bartonella sp. AP65SXKL; assembly: GCF_042195725.1. Classification (NCBI taxonomy): domain Bacteria; kingdom Pseudomonadati; phylum Pseudomonadota; class Alphaproteobacteria; order Hyphomicrobiales; family Bartonellaceae; genus Bartonella; species Bartonella sp. AP65SXKL. The sequence goes on along the minus strand of NZ_JBHIOW010000007.1, from coordinate 14,557 downwards.
GAGCATTTGGTCTGGCATAACATACACACTATTTTACGCATACAATGACTCCCCCGCTCTCTTTTAACTCCCGTTTCCTTTTAAAAGTATTCTATACCGTATACTTTTCACATACAAAATAATAACAAAGTAAAAATTTAAGTAAGAGTCAAGATAAAACTATAAAATTACGTTTTAATTGGTATATATTTAATTGCTATCTCATTGTCAAAGAATAAAAATTTTTTGCATTATACGAACAAAATATTTGTGCGACAAACTCATGAACAAAATTTCATGAAACACAAAGTATTTCCAATAGTTTTAGAGACATTATGATGAATTTTATCAGACATCGTTTCCCCCTCTCATCCCACCGTTTTCAGGAATCTCAATTCCATCAGATACGTTAGATATACTATAGTAATTGAAACCTTTTAAAAGATAAGCTCTTAAAAAATTTTCTTACCCTCAGAATATGCTATAAGGTTAAAGCAGCATCACCAGAATAGCTTAACAACGTAAAAAGCTCATCATATTTTTAAAAGTATTTATTTGACAATAATTTTGATTAAAAAATAAGTATATTATAGAGAAAGTTCTTTAATTCTATAATCTTAGAAAATATTCATATCGCTTGCAATTTGTGGAACCTTATTTTATCTTTATATTCATTGATACTCTTAATGATTGTATGCTACCATTAAATCTAACGATGATCATGATAAGCATTTAAAAAAATAGCACTTTTAGAAATAGTTCGTCATGAATTTTTAATTCAAAAATGGTGTATAAAATGCGAAAAATATCCCTATTAATTCTCATATTAATGTTGGTAACAGGATGTGATGTTCAGGATTCTGATTCACAAGAGAGTATTTTAGAAAATAAAATAAAAACACAACAAACAACCAACGTAAACCTAGATCCCTATACTCTAAATAAATTAAATACTCTTCTCAAAAAACGTTCAGAAACAAATTATCAGGAAAAAGGGGCACTAATTGACTTTCTTTCTGAAGCTTTTTTAGGGACACCTTACCAAGCAAATATGTTACATGGCTCAGAAAATACACCAGAAAAACTGATTATTGACTTTAGAGGCTTAGATTGCTTCACTTATCTGGATTATGTTGAAGCATTGCGCAAATCAACATCCCAAACAGAATTCATAAATAACGTCATAAAAACACGTTATATTAACGGTAATGTTCATTTTTTAAATCGGAAACATTTTTTTACAGATTGGGCTTATAGAGAATATAAACTCGCCACTGATATTACCGCTGAAATAAGTCCCCATGCGGTAAAAATAGAAAAATATCTCAACAAAAAAGCTGATGGTGGAAGCTATCTACCTGGGTTGCCAGTTGTGAAACGCACAATAACGTATATTCCAAGTAACTTTATTAATGAGGAGGTTATAGGTCATTTACAGTCTGGTGATTTCATTGGTATTTATACGAAACTTGCTGGATTGGATGTAACACATGTGGGCTTCTTTATCATGACAGATAAAGGGCCAATGTTAAGAAATGCTTCTTCACGAAAAGAAAACGAAAAAGTCGTTGATTCTCCTTTTATGAATTATGTTGAAAAAACACCAGGAATCATTGTTTTAAGAGCTCTTGAATAACATGCGATATGAAATATCTTCTCTATTCTTAAAATATATACTGTCGTTATTCAGGTAAACATCTAACTTCGTTCAAGCTATACGGATACAATATTTTTGTTTACAGTTTTAAGAGAAAAAAGTCGTTTTGATCTAACTTTGTTTATAGGTATGACAAAATCATTTTTGGAGAAATCACGGATTTATAATCACTTTATACTGGTTGAACGATAAAGACAGAAAAAAGTCTACTATAGTATCACGCTTTCCTTTCATATTCTCAACCAAGAGTTATCTATAGATTACAGCTAATCTGATCTTTACAAATATAACGCAAAAGACACAAACGAATGTTTGTAAAAATAAGTAAAAGTAAAGCCAGATATGTTTGGTTATTGTTTATAAAGTATTTTATAAAAATTCGATCTACCTCTCTAATTTATTGCATATAAATTTTTGACTTTATAGCTTTGTTTTCCTTATAAAGTCTTTGCTTTTTGTTGTTGTCTATAAATTAAAATAGCCCTAATGTAGCAGCATATTTATGATTAGGATGCACCAGTACTGTACGAGTCCTTGTAAAATTTTGATGCCAGATTGGAATGAAAATATGAAGGCATCAATTAAAAACCAGTTTCTATCTTTAGCATCATTCTTTCGCTCAGCTTTACGATTTTCTACAGCAACGACAATAATATCCTTTAAAGAGTAGAGATATGAGCATTATTTTTGGTTTTTTCATTCTTTAATGAGTCCCCATCTTTCATGCAATAAAGAACACTCTAAACAGAATCCATTGTATCGATAAAACAATACATTTATTAGCAACAACAATGATGATTAATCTATGATCACAAACTTTAAAACCCTATTCATAACTTTTATATAAAATTTATAATTAAATCTCATTAAAACTTATTACGAAGGCTTCACTCCTCTTCGCCCTAAGAGACGAAACATCTACTCCTGAAAGTCTGTAAACAATCCGTTCTCTTAAGTGGATTTAAGCTGCTAACCATTTCATGAGATTCACTTACAAAAGAATACAGCGGTAAGTCCTATTTTGAATATTTACTTCATACTCTAAAAACACTTAATAGATCAAATTTTATATGCCTTATCTCACCACACCTTAAATGACAGTGTTTTAACGAAATAGAATAAATCTTGCCTTAAATACTCTGTTTAACCTTGTATACTTGATTGATGCAAAAATAAAATCAACAAAAGAGCATCATCGTATTTTCGAGAGGTATGAATCGCTCCATCATAAAAAACAGCCCTTATAACATAACAGACAATTCGAAAAAATCTTTTTATATAAAAGGGATCACCGTTGTACCAGGAGGCAATTTTGCCTCATCTTCAGGCTCGACATGAATAGAAATACGCACATTATCAAATTCTTTTTGAAGAACAGCTTCGATTTTATCACAAATTTTATGTGCTTCTCCTACCTGCATTATAGCAGGCACAACCAAATGAAACTCTATAAAAGTAACCCTCCCAGCAACACGCGTCCGCAAATCATGGACCTCAAGCGCACCCGATGCATTTGCAGAAATCAGCTCCCGAATCCGCATGCTTTCATTCAATTCAACGCCAACATCCATTAATCCCTGAACAGCACTTCTAATCACCTTCCAGCCCTGTAAGAGAATATTAACGGCAACGATTATCGCTAAAATTGGATCTAAAGCTCCCCATCCTCCGACAAAACCAGCAATCAAACCAATTAAAATTGCAAGCGACGTAAAAACATCAGTTATAAAATGTACTCCATCAGCTTTAAGAGCCGGTGAGCGATGGAGTTTTCCCTGCCCAATAAGAACCATTCCCCACATACAGTTTATGACAGTTGCAATAAGATGAATAACAAGCCATATTCCAGGCTTCTGCAACAATTTAACGGTAGAAAGAGCTATCCATGCTTCTCTTAAAATAACAATTGCCGCAATAATAATGAGTACCCCTTCAAGAATTGCGGAAAAATATTCCGCTTTATGATGCCCAAAGGGATGATCATGATCTGCTGGCTTCATACTCACTTTAACAGCCCACCATGCTGCTAATGACGCAAGAATATTAACGATTGATTCCAATGCATCAGAATAAAGTGCAACCGAACCTGTGATGTGATATGCCCAATATTTCAAAGCAAAAACAATACACGCAATAAAAATAGAGTATAAAGTTAAGCTTTGTATATTGATTTTTACATCCATGAATCTCATCCTTTTCTTCACGAAATAGGGAATTAATATTTTCAACCATATCATTATACTTTTGGCATAACGACGATCTTTCCTCAATATTACAGAAGCTTCATCATACAATAAACGCCTCAGCTCACCATTATTATCGTAAAAACTGCTCAGTTACACGAACAGCACCAATAAATAAAGAAGAGAGAAAATAATAGAAAGAAGAGTTTTCCCAAGAGCAATCAAACACATAACCTTCATTATTAATCGTTTTCTGAATAACTTAAAGCCATCTCACTTCTCATAAACGAAAAACTTGTTTTTGCTCAAATCTATCATGATCATGCATTATTTTTCAGTCTTATGATGTGCATTATAACCCATCTATAAGCCATCTTTGCACCTTAGAAAAAATATCTTAGCACTCTACAGTAATCTTACAGGTCAATAGGATTTTAAAATATGATTTACTAAAAAATTTAGATATAAAAAGAAGAACAATGATTACCCTCAAAAAAAAGAATCTGGGCATTGGGGACCCAGATTCTTTTCCCTTAGAAATTAAGGGCATACAGAACTTGGGAAATAGCGGGGACCCAAGACACTGCACCCGATACAAGAAAAATATATGATTCCGTATCAGTATTTTTACATTATACCTATGGTTGTGTATTGTCAACATAAATTCTACCATAAGTTTTAAAAGATATTTTTTTATCTCTTCTTTTTAAATAAAACAAATTCTAACATCTGGAAATCATAAGAAAAAAGCACTAAAAATCTCGCATGCATTTGAATATCATAACAATCAATGAAACAGATGATCCACGCCTAAAAGCCTATCATAATATCCGTGAAAAAGATCTTGTTGGACGGCAACATCAATTTATTGCTGAAGGCAAAGTAACATTGTCCGCATTACTACACTCAAAAGAGTTTTCTGCCATCTCACTGCTCATCGTAGCAAACCGTCTCTCTGGACTTCTACCGCTTTTAGAAAAAACACAGCCCCTATGTCCCATTTATTGCGTTCCACAAAAAGTTATGGATAATATCACCGGCTTCCATGTTCATCGTGGTGTTCTGGGTATTGGTAAACGCAAAATACTGCCATCTTTACAAAGTTTTTTACAACATCTTCCAGAAAAAGCTTTGATTCTTATTTTATGTGGTATCTCGAATCACGATAATATGGGATCAATTTTTCGTAATGCAGCAGCCTTTGCCAGTAATGGCATTATTGTCGACAAAACCTCATGCGACCCACTTTATCGCAAATCAATAAGAGTGTCTGCCGGCGCTGCTTTAAAAGTACCCTATACGCAAAACGCTGATATAGATGACATTATAGCTGCTCTAAACGATGAAAACTTTCATCTTTATGCACTCTCCCCTTCTGCCTCACACACTATCAAACAAGCCAACAAAAGCAAAAGAATAGCACTTATTTTTGGAACAGAAGGCGATGGCTTACCACTCCACATACTACAACAATCAAACACCTTACGTATTCCCATGACTGACGGTTTTGACAGCCTTAATGTTGCCACAGCCTCAGGTATTGCACTTGCTCATTTTACCAACTTTGACCACTAAAGATGATAACACTTCAAGTTATAGAACATACCCAATGTTGTATGTTATCTACCAGTCTCCAATAATATTACCGTTCCCTAGCCTTTGAAAGCATTGATAAAAAACATTTTTACATTTTTTTCATCACTTTTCACACCCTAACCCCACTTATGACGTGCAGAAAATATAATGTTGATGGATTCAATTATAAAACAAACTTTCAATGAGAAAATCTTCCGGAAGTCTCTCATTCAAGTTTAAGGTTAAAAGATATCATTATAAATCAATTTACTATGCTTTATAAAGCTGTTGTTTTTAGTTCTGAGGAAACAGAATCTTTTGTTTCGAGATTACATAAAACGCGCTTCAACATCATTTCAGTATCGGCTGCACGTTCTGAATGTGTTACAAATCCTCCCCCAAGAATACGCGCCTCATGACCATTTCCATCATAAAGAACGCAAGCTTGCCCTGGTGCCACACCATTTTCACATTCCAATAAATCAACGGAAAAAATACCTTCTTTATAATGTAAGCGCGCAAGGTGAGGAGGACGCGTTGAACGCACCTTTACAGCCACCTCAATACCTTGAGAAGGGAAATTATCTAACGACTCATCACCAAGCCAATTCACATCACGTAAAAAAAGCTTATGCGTTTCTAACATTTCACGCGGTCCAACAATAACACGTGCATTTTCCACATCGAGATAAACCACATAAAGCGCTTCACCCGTTGACACCCCAATACCACGACGTTGACCAACCGTATAATTAACAATTCCCGAATGTTTACCTAAAATCTTTCCATCAATATGGACAATAACGCCAGGATTAGCTGCTTCTGGACGCAGTTTTGCGATAACATCTGAATATTTTCCTTGTGGAACAAAACAAATATCCTGACTATCATGCTTATTGGCAACCACAAAGCCCATTTCTGCTGCCATTTCACGAACGCGGGCTTTTGGAAGGTCACCAAGTGGAAAACGCAAATAATCAATCTGTTCTTGTGTCGTTGCAAAGAGAAAATAACTCTGATCACGATCATTATCGAGAGGACGAAAGAGTGCTCGATGCGCTCCGTGGGAACGCGAACGAATATAATGTCCCGTAGCCAAAGCATCTGCTCCCAATTCGCGTGCCGTTGTTAATAAATCAGCAAACTTAACCGTTTGATTACATGCAATACATGGTACTGGGGTCTCTCCATGAGCATAACTTTCTGCAAAAGGATCAATAACAGCTTCGCGAAAGCGCTTTTCATAATCAAGAACATAATGCGGTATTCCTAGTGTTTCTGCAACGCGGCGTGCATCCTCAATATCTTGTCCTGCGCAACACGCCCCCACCCGATGCGTTGCTTCCCCATGATCATAAAGCTGCAACGTAATGCCAATAACATTATACCCTTCCTTTTTCAAAAGACCTGCAACAACCGATGAATCAACCCCCCCCGACATTGCAACAACAATGCGAGAATCCTCAGGTTGTCCTGGTAAATCAAGACTGTTTAAAAACATGTATTCATTCTCTATTTAATGCTCTGTTTAATGGCTAGCCATATGTTGACATTCTGATGCACGCTCTTTAGCACTTTTACGCGATTGATTGTCTTTATATTATTTTTTTATCCTTTCCACAACCATAGGCATTACTTTCTTAAAAGCTGCTGCAAACAAAAAAAGAATGATGGAAATAAGGCATAATGGTAATCGTTTAGGAGAAAACCTTTTTTCTCTTTTGAAAAATCCGGTAAAATATTGCAAGAATCTCTTCTACACACTTCAACTTGAGCTTCTTTTTACATACCCAATCACTTTATTAATTTTTTCTTTCAGCGCTTTTAGCTCTTTTTTAAATTTCATGCTCTATAAACGAATCAAGTCCTTGACTAAAGGTAGAGGATACGAATGAGCAACTTGATAAAAACACAAATGAAATATGTTATTGGGCCAGATGGAAGTCCGCTTACAATTGCCGACCTACCGCCGCAAACAACACGGCGCTGGGTGATTCGTCGCAAAGCTGAAGTTGTTGCGGCTGTCAGAGGTGGATTGTTAAGTCTTGACGAAGCGTGCCACCGTTATACTTTGACCGTAGAAGAATTTCTTTCATGGCAAAGTTTAATCGATGAACACGGTTTAGCGGGATTACGAACGACCAAGATTCAACACTACAGGCATTAAGTTGCCATTGATTAATAACATAAAGCAATCTATAAAACAGCCAAACTTTTATCAAGTTTGGCTGTTTTATACTATATCCAAAAGATAAACCTGAAAGAATGGATTTTTCAATAATTGCTTTTATCATCCAGCCATTAAATTAGCCAACCATTGAATTAGATTGAATCAAAATATCCTTATCATCCGCAGCAATCTTCTTTTCTCGTGCTTCCAAAAGCTGTGCACGTTGCAGCTCTGTATTAGCTTCATGGAGAGCAATTTCAGCATTTGTTTTTTGAAGTTCTAAATCACGAATTGAATTGATCAGATTATCACGTCTTTGCCGCGCTGCACGCGCAAAAGCAGAATAAGCAAAATGGTGAACATCATTGTTTCCAGATTTACGTTCTTCATGAGTAATCTGTGCTTCCAACTCTAACACCATTCGTTCAAATTCTGCGATCATCATCTCAAGCTGTGCAATTTCACGGCGCTTTCCACGCACTTGAAACATCCTCAATCGCACCATATTTTCTCGTGGCTTCATACTCACTACTCCTTGATTGCGCCAACTCAAAACTCGCATTCACACCCAATAAATATCTTTTAGTTATATATCTATCCGACAAAAACAGTCTATTAACTTGAAATTATAATAATTTTTGCCTTGCATTAAAGCATCTGAAAATACAATCTGCTTTAAAGAGCAATAACTATTTCTTTAACTTTTCCCCCATTATAAACTGAAGAGGTTTAAAGCTCAGTAAATAAACACTGAAATTGTAAAAAAGTAATTTATAAAGCTCTTTTACAAATTTTTTTAAGTTAAAGTTTATAGAAAAAGCCCTCCTTTTTTATTATGTTAAAAAATATAGGATTTTTCTAAAATAATTTTGTAGCCTCTTTCAAAAATAAAAATATTTTGTTAACCACTATCATGGATAGTGGGGAATTTAGTAGTGATTGTTACGCGTACTACTGAAATGTTCATAAACGCTTTGTTATAAGTGTTTGATTTAATGAATTGTTTTTATAACAGTGGTTTTGCTAACTGATATAAAATAGAAATGCTCCTTATGATTCGTGAAGGAGCAAAGTGAGGGATCTAAAATGCGCGTATTATTAATTGAAGATGATAGAGCAGTTACTCAAAGCATTGAGTTGATGTTAAAGTCGGCTAACTTTAATGTTTATATCACTGATCTGGGTGAAGAAGGTATCGATTTAGGAAAACTCTATGATTATGATATCATTTTGCTTGATCTGAATTTGCCTGACATGTCAGGGTATGATGTCTTGCGGACTCTAAGGTTGGCAAAAATAAAAACTCCTGTCCTAATCCTCTCTGGTATGAATGCCATTGAAGATAAGGTTCGTGGTTTTGGCTTTGGAGCAGACGACTATATGACGAAGCCTTTTCATAAGGATGAGCTCATTGCACGTATCCATGCAGTTGTTCGTCGTTCAAAAGGACATGCACAATCGGTTATTGTTACCGGAGATCTCACCGTTAACCTTGACACAAAAACTGTCGAAGTTGCAGGGCGCCCTGTTCACTTAACCGGTAAAGAATACCAAATGTTAGAGCTTCTCTCTTTACGCAAAGGTACCACCCTTACCAAGGAAATGTTTCTCAATCATCTCTATGGTGGAATGGATGAACCAGAACTAAAGATTATCGATGTTTTTATTTGTAAATTGCGGAAAAAATTGGAAGCAGTCTCTTCCAGTGTAAATTACATTGATACAGTTTGGGGACGTGGTTATGTATTACGTGATCCAGTTGAAGAGAACGTACGAAAAACCGCTTAAGCAGTGAACATGCACATTGTAAAATCTCGGAGTGTAGCGGGCCGAGATTTTTTCCCGAGATCTTTTCTCTGTTAAAAGTAGAGAACTCGCACACTAAAAATCTCATATAGAAAGCGCTTAAAGCTTAAGAAGTAACCACACCCAATTTACACATATAACCTTATCGCTCATAAGTTCAATCGAAGCCACTTTTCCCAACACAGCTTAAGCGCTTCTCTCTTATTCAAAGCTTTTTTACACTTTCTAAAACAATACAACCATCACTTTCATCAATATTTATTTTCATCTCTGTCATCTGAGCAAGTAACATTGTGTAATAAAATTGGATGACATGTGCATCAATAAGCTCTTCTTGAACTTCTCCACGAAATAACGCAAGAAAATGAGGGGGTATACGGAGAGTTCTACCGAAAACCTCAAATCGAAAAGAACGTTTATTTTCTTCTTGCAAAATCATAACAACAATTTCACCACCACGAGAAACTGTTGCGTTTGCAATCAATAATAAATTAAGCAAAAGTTTAACTTCATCTTTTTCTAACAATAAAGAAGAAGCTTGCCATTTTAAAGTTGCTTTTTCTTCTTTCATATATTGTTGAGCAACCTGCTCTGCAGTCCGTGTATCTATTTGTCCTCCACTTGCACCAGCAAAACCAAAAGCCAATCGCGCAAATTGTAGACGTGCAGCAGCACTCGCAACGGATAAACGCACCAATTGTAAAGCATCTTCTTCAGCTCCTCCTTCATCATAAAGCTCCATTGCATTTTGAATAGCCCCCACAGGTGAAATCAAATCATGGCAAATACGACTACAAAGCAAAGCAGCAAGATCCATAGGCTTCAAAGAAATATCTAACGTCATAATGATTGAAAACTCCTAGATTCAAAAAAACAAACTTTATTTTAAAGAAAAACTCTTAACATCTGATGCATAATAGGAAACATTAACAATCATGCTAAAAAATTCAGAAATAAATTCAAGAATTTAAATAACCTTATATCTTATTTTTTATTTGAATAGAATGAAAATTCTAATATTATCTTTTTGTTTATCACTAATAAAAGGAGAAAACTCCATGGCTCTCTCTCTGCTCAAATACTGGTACAAAAATATTATATCTTTAATCTTCCTTTTATTCATCACCATAAACACTACACAAGCTCGACTAAAACCAATAGAGCAAAACGAACCTCATTATTCACTCCAAGAAATTATTGATTCTGGTCATATTTTTTTTGGAAAAACAGCCAGTGGTCTGGCTGTTGCAATTCAAAATATTTTTTCAAAATACGGTTATCCCAATGCCTATATTTTAGGAGAAGAAGCTTCTGGTGCCTTTTTTGCTGGATTAACCTATGGCGAAGGAATGGTTTTTACCAAAAGCTATGGTCAACATAAAGTTTTTTGGCAAGGTCCCTCAGTAGGATGGGATTTTGGCGGCCAAGGCTCCCGTTTAATGATCTTAGTTTACAATCTTAATGGCATAAATAATTTATGGAGACGCTATGGTGGTATTTCAGGTTCGGCCTATTTAATTGCAGGTGTTGGTTTTCATGTCCTAAAATACCACAATACCTTGTTAATCCCAATACGTACAGGAGTCGGCGCACGCCTTGGTATCAATATAGGATATTTAAAATTAACACATAGACCGACATGGAATCCGTTTTAAACGGTTTCTTATTTGAAAAGGGGTATTATGCTTATTCAATCATTTCTTTTTTTTATACTTGGAGTTGCTTTTACTTCCTGGTTACTGGTGCTTTTATCTCCTTTTATTTGGCGTAAAGCCGTTCATTTTGCGTATAAAGATGTTTGTGCGAAAATGCCATTATCACTCGCGGAAATAGAAGCAAATCACGATTTTCTTCGTGCACAACATGCTGTAGAATTAGCAAACAACCAACAAAAGTACGAATTTTTGCAAAAAAAATATGTCCAACAAAAAATACAACTGAGCCAAGTAACAGAACAATTTTATCGGCTATGCCTCCCCACAAAAGATACTCTCACCAAAGAAGCGATAGCAATCAAACAAAATATCGCCACACTACACACTTCCAAAGGAAAGACAAATGATGCGTGAAAAAGTCGCACACTATCAGCAACGCTTACAAAAAATCCAAACTCATGAGCTGGACACGACCGCCAACCACCAATTGCTAGAAGAACTCCGAGAAGAAACAAAAGAACTTGCAGCAACATTGGCAGCTCAAATAGCGCTACAAGAGGGGAATACATCACCCATCAACACATTGATTCAAAAATCCAAAAGCAAAAATGACCTAGCATCACGTATTCGCCAAAAAATAACTTTTCTCTCCAAAAGCCCTGTTAAATAAGTTATCTTTTAAAACACCTTAAATGAAGAGTAAAATCAACAAAGGTTCATTGTAACTTTCATAACCCAAATCCTTTTTACTAAACGTGACTTTTTTGCTAAGCTAAAGGACAAAGTTTCTTAGCCCATACCGTTCTGTTAAAAAATATCTTCTTGTCTAGAAGCTTCACTTTCTAATCATATCACCGCTCTAAAGGACAACATTTCATAGGTCCTAGAAAGGAAATAATACCAAAATATTGGCCACACACTCTAACAAAAAATACCTTCTAAGATGGATCACCAATAGAGCTTTGACCATAATTTTAAGGATAAAAACACGCTCTCAAGAGTGATAAAAATCTCTTATTTTTTTAATAATCATATCCTGATCCGTTTGTGTCAAGTAAGGATGCATTGGTAAACTTAAAACACACTCTCCTAAAGACTCTGAAACAGAAAGGGAATCTTTTACATAAGGGAAGTGTTTATAAGCTGGCTGTTGATGTAAAGGAGTTTTATAATAAATCATTGTAGGGATAGAATTTTTTTGTAAAAAATCTTTTAATTTATCCCGTTCTTTTACCTTAATCGTATATTGTGCATAAGCAGAACGAATATTTTCTCCTATTTCTGGAACTGTAACAATATCTCTTAAGCCATTGGAATAGCGTTGAGCAATTTCCACACGCTTTTCCATTTCATCTTCAAAAATCGCAAACTTTTCTAGTAAAATTGCAGCCTGAATGCTATCTAGGCGCGAATTCATACCAATACGTACATTGTCATATTGCGTTTCACCTTTACCATGAAACAAAATAGAGCGTAAAAGTTCTGCAAAATGATCATCATTGGTCATCATAGCGCCTCCATCACCATAACATCCTAATGGTTTTGCAGGATAAAAACTTGTAGCAGCCACATCACCAAAAGCACCACACATAGTATTACCGCTTCTCCCCCCCATAGATTGAGCAGCATCTTCAATTACAAAAAGATTTTCCTTTGCAGCCACTTGAGCAATTTGCACATAGTCAGCAGAAAGTCCAAATAAATCAACGGCAATAATAGCTTTTGGCTTTAGACGTCCCTCTTTTTTTACCATTTCGATAGCGTGAGAAAGTTTTTCAACATCAATATTGAATGTATCAGGTAAAACATCAACAAAAACAGGTTTAGCCCCCACCAAAGCAACCACTTCAGCCGTTGCTGAAAATGTAAAACTAGGACAAAAAACAGCATCCCCTAGACCAATATTTTTAGCCATAAGAGGCATCTTCAAAGCATCTGTTCCATTAGCACATGCAATCACATGTTTAACGCCAAGATATTCTGCCAATTTCTCTTCAAATTCTGTTACTTTTGGCCCCAAAATATACTTACCACTAGCGACTACATGCGCAATTGCAGAATTAATTTTATCTTCAATACGCGCACGCTGCGCCCCAAGGTCGATGAATTGCATATTAACTCCATTGATCATCACAAGAATGCAAAAGCGCTACCTATCTCTTTTATCTATCATAATTGACATCAGCAGCTGTTAAAATCCGTAAAACCGCAATAGCATCATCACCATTTGTACGAGGTGATTGACGCGTTTCAATACAATGAAGGAAATGCCGTAATTCGCAAGTAAGCGGCAAATCTTCACAAACATCAATGTAATTCAGCTCATCCATGCTAAAAGCCCACTCTTGATTTTCTTTCCAAACGGCAAAATGGTGCATTGCCAATTTACGACTCCACGGTTCCATATCATCAAAAACGAGTATAGCCTTTGTTCCAACAACAATTAAACGCCTCTCACGATAAGAACTCAAGCGTGAAGTAAAAAGATGACTACGCACACCATTTGGAAAAATCATATGAATATGAGAAAAATCAGAAATCTGATCAACGACAGCAGCCCCCTCACCGCGAATTTCGGAAGGTTCACATCCTGTCAACGCCAAAATCATTGAAAGATCATGAGGGGCAAGATCCCATAAAGCATCACTGTGTGTGTGAAATTTTCCAAAGCCTAATCTATGAGAATAAATATATCGCACATCTCCCACATCTCCGTTTTTCACCAATTCACACATTTTTTCAAAAGCTGGATGAAAACGCAAAATATGGCCCACCATAAAAACTCGCTCATAGGCCTCAGCCTCCTGAACTTGGCGTTTAGCATCAGAAACATTCAAGGCTATTGGTTTTTCCACCAAAACATCTTTACCATTTTTAACAGCACGGAGCACATTTTGCGTATGCAATTGTGGCGGCAACGCTAATACCAGCGCATCAATATCTCGATGAGTAAAAAGATCATCTGGTGTAACAACCTCTACACCATACAGTGTTGCAAAACTAGCAGCACGATCAATATCAATATCAGAAACTGCTGCTAAAGCCCCGAGAGAGTGGAGTGTCCGTATATGATTTTCACCCCAATGACCGCATCCTAAAACCGCTACACGTGGCACCATTTTCATGCCTTACCTTACTTTATCATATGAAAATTACACTTTTACATATCGAGGATAAAATAGAATGACAAGAGAAAAGCTTAAAAACGATGCTTGACATCTTACTATTCTACCCCTTATATCCGCAAAAGATGTAATTATTGACAATTATGATTGCTTATTTTGGCGGAGTAGCTCAGTAGGTTAGAGCAGAGGAATCATAATCCTTGTGTCGGGGGTTCAAATCCCTCCTCCGCTACCATTACTTTTTTATTGTGTGTGTAGTTTGCCAGCAGTGTAGCTGTAGCTTGTGTAGCTTGCCAGCTGTAGCTTGCCAGCAGGTTTTGTATATTTTGACACTAGGTTTTGTACCAATTTATTTTTTTCAAAGAGTTTTTAAGGGGTTCTCAAAGGGTTTTCAAAGGCCTTTCAAA
>NZ_JBHIOW010000006.1:0-127946 GCF_042195725.1 Bartonella sp. AP65SXKL | reverse complement strand
TGGAAATTTGCTTCCTTATCAAGACAAAATCCAAAAGAAACTTATGGATTGTCCAACTATCACACTTCAAACCGCAAGTGGAATAGAAAAAGTCATTCCTTGCGCAAAAATTACAGCAAAAGGAATTGGTGTGCTGTCTCAAGAGCTTAAAAGACAAAGCATGCATTAAGAGCAACAATTATGGAAAAGAAATACGAACGACTAATCTTATAGTATCTCTATAAGCCGTTTCTAGCAACAAAAACAAAGATTTTAACACCAGCGTGATTCACGCCACGGGGGAATTGCGCTCAAATAGGAGGAAATCAAGATGAGTGAACTAAACACTAACCTAACAGAAATTGAAGAAACGCATCACTTAGCGGTTAAACAAACTGCTATGGAACGTATTTTAAACAGAGCCTTAGAAAATGACGTCGATATGGACCGTCTCGAGCGTCTCATTGCCTTACGAGAAAAAGAAATAGAACGACAAAACTACGAAAGATTTGCCAGTGATCTTTCGAATATGCAAATAGAATATCAAAAAATACAAAAAAACTCTACAAACACCCATACAAACAGCCAATATGCAACCCTTGACCAGTACATTGATGCTGTAAAAAACACTCTTGCAAAACACCGATTTGCTTTGTTTTCTCGTATCAAAGAACAGAGTTCAGACAATATAATTATAGAAATGACTTTGACGCATCCGTCTGGAAATAAAATCTCAACAGAAGGAAAGTTTCCTTATGACACTAAAGGATGCAAATCAAATATACAATCGGTTGGTTCTGCAATCACATACGCACGCAGATATCTGTTAGGCATGCTTCTTAATGTCGTGAGTGAAGATGATGATACAGATGGAAACCCGCCTATTAAAAAGGCTTTTCCACAACAGATCAATGAAATCAGAAGACTTGTCGTACAAACCCAAACAGAAGAAGAAAAAATACTTGCTTATGTCAACGTCAAAAAGCTCGACGATATGTCTGAAGGACAAGCACAAACGGTATTACATCTTTTGAAAGATAAACAAAACAGGCAAAAGGCAGAAACAGATTCTACTATACAAGATGCCGATATAGAAACGCCACACGAACAGGGAACGGCGGTGTGAGATGGAACAAAGAACAGCAGAATGGTTTCAAGCGCGCTTGGGTAAAGTCACTGCTTCAAACGTTTACAACGTACTCAGTAAGACAGCAAAAGGTTTGCCTACAAGCAAATATGAAGATTACAAAACGAAACTCATGACAGAACGCTTAATAGGGGAAATAAGCCAATCTTATACAACACCTGCTATGCAATGGGGCATTGAACATGAAGAGAATGCCTTAAGAGAATATGAATTCATTTATGACGCAGAAGTCACAAGATGCGGGTTTATCCCACACCCAAAAATGAAAATGGCTGGTGCAAGTCCTGATGGGTTCATTGGAGAGGACGGTTTAATCGAAGTCAAATGTCCACAATCAACAAACCATCTTCGTTTTTTTATTTATGACGAAATCAAGCCTGAATATATCGCACAGGTGCAATTCCAAATGGCATGCACTGGACGCAAATGGTGTGATTTCATGAGCTATAATCCAAACTTTGTAGGCAGATCTACTGGTTTGAGAATGAAAATCAAACGCATCAACCGTGATGAGCAATACATTGAAGAGATTAATAAAGCTGTCGAAATCTTTTTAGGGGAAATAGAACAAGAGATGCAAAAGATTTTGGCAAAAGCTGCTTAAACCTATGGGGGTGCTCTCTCCTCCCCGCACCCCCACCCTTCTTAACACTTTCAAGTAATGCGTGATTCACGCCACGGGTGGATTGTACGCAAATCAAGGAAATAAACCATGGAAAAGAAATACGAACTGACAGATGAAACAATCGAAGTTGGGCGCAAAACGCTCCGCCGCATTCGTGCATTGAGAGATTTGGGGGACGTCAAGAAAGGTGATCTTGGCGGCTATATCGAGAAAGAAGACAATCTAAGTCATGATGGCAATTGCTGGGTTGGGGGTTATGCCAAGGTTTATGATGATGCTAAGGTTTACGAAAATGCACATGTTTACGGTTATGCCGAGGTTTACGACAATTCTCGTATTTATGGCAAAGCAGAAGTTTTCGATGAACCATGCATTTACGGTCATGCAGAAGTTTACGGTGATGCATATATTTGCGGTGAACCGAACGTTTTTGATAATGCAGAAGTTTATGGCAATGCACAAGTTTACGAAGAGGCATACATTTACGATAGGGCGCGTGTTTACGGCAATGCGCAAGTTTACGGTGATGCGCATATTTACGGTCATGCAAAAATTTACGGTGATGCATGTGTATGTTGGAACGACTGGATTGATGACGATAGAAGAATCTCAACTAGAGAAAAAACCAGATGAGAAAATAACGAACTACTAATCTTATAGTATCTCTATAAGCCGTTTCTAACACCGAAAAACCAACTTTTAAACACCAGCGTGATTCACACCACGGGGGAATTACATCTCAATGAAGGGGAATAAACATGCCACACCGCCCACCTACTATCACGCAACCAGCTATTGCTCGTGCTTTAAGAGAAGCTAAAAAACAAGGATGTGAACTCATAGAAATCAAACCTACAGGGGAATTATTAATTCATATCAATAAAACCATAACACCAACAACGACAGATAATACTTATAGCATTGACGATTTTCCACCACTTGAAAACGAGCAAGAAGACTACGAGACCAGCAAAAGTTGCCCCTCTGTCGACGGTATAAAGTTTTAGCCATGCCAAAACGCCGTCCGCCGCATCTTGTTCGTGAACGTACACGCCATGGTAAAGTTATATGGTATGTACGTATTGGTCATGGACCACGGTTTCGGATTGAAGGAACCTATGGAACGCAAGAGTTTGTTGATAATTATACGCTGGCTATTAAACAAGCTCAAAATGGCTCCTCCAAAACAAAGAGGCGTACCAGACTCACAGAAGGGTCTTTCGATTGGTTGTTGCATCAGTATTTACAAAGCATGCAATGGCATAATCAATCAGAATCTACTAAAAAAGTTAAATATCGAATTCTGAATAATGTTTCTAAACATATCGGTGATCGTGCATATAAAAGCATAAACAAACAACACATTCTTGAAGCCGTAGACAGAAGGCGAGAGACCCCCGCGGCGGCAAAACATTTTTTGACCTCTTTAAACGGTCTCTTTAATTGGGCGGTTGATAATGCCCTTTTAAATAGAAATCCTGCCTTTAATATAAAAGCACCAAAATCTTTAAACAGTGAGGGATTGCTGCCATGGCTAGAAGAGGACATAGACAAATATTATCACCGTTGGTCACATGGTACACATGAACGCGTCTGGATTGATGTTCTTCTTTATACAGGCTTGCGTCGTGGTGATGCCGTTCGTATCGGCTGGAAAGACGTCAAAGATAATATCATTTATCTCAAAACAGAAAAGAGCCAATTTAAAACAGATGTTTTTCTCCCGATTTTGCCAGAACTCGCAGAAATACTTAAAATTGGACCTATTGGAGATGGAACATTTATTTGCGGTAAAGAAGGTAAAAAACTGACCAAAGAAAGTTTTGGTAATCTGTTTCGTAAAGCTTGTAATGCAGCAGGTATTAAAAAATCAGCGCATGGATTGCGAAAATTAGCAGCAACACGTGCAGCCAATGCTGGTGCGACAGTTTCGCAAATGAAAGCGCTTTTTGGCTGGACAGAAGATAAAATGGCATCCCTTTATACCAAAACAGCCGATAGAAAACGCCTTGCAATAGAAGCCATTAAAAAACTTCAAAAAGGTTAGAGCAACGGGCGGAAGCTAAAAAACTAAAGCCCCGTCAAAATTATAAACGAAATCAAAGCGACGTTTGATGTGCTTCAGAAACCAGAGGAGAAATAGGTGGTTGTGTCTGTTGCATTGTTTGCCATAAATTATAATTTGTTTGCATATCCAGCCAAAATTTCGCTTTACTAAAACCAGCTAGTTCTAATTTCACTGCAAGTTCGGTACTCATAGAGGCATGTCCGTTAATCACTCTTGATAGAGAAGCTCTTGTCATATGGAGATGATTAGCTAACTTTTGTATTGTTATCCCCATTTCGTCTAAGAAAGCTACTTTTAGAACTTCGCCCGGATGTGCGGGGTTATGCATCATTATTTTCGTTCCTTTCATCAATGGTAATCTTGATAATCAACAAGCTCCACATCTGTTCCTATAAAGCGAAAAGTAACACGCCAATTTCCATTCACCCATATAGAATAGTATCCTGTAAGTTCACCTTTAAGAGGATGCATTTTAAAGGCAGGTGCTTTCAACATTTCGGGCGTGGTAGCACTTGTTAAAGCCGTTAAGATAACGCGTAATTTCTTTACGTGATCTGGTCGAATAGCTTTTGTGGAACCTGTTGTATAAAATAATTTTAAGCCCTTATGTCTGAAACTCACAATTGCCATTAGCACCCCTTATCGTATACTATCACTATACGATTTATAAAAATAAGAGTCAAGTAAGATACTGGAAAATCTGATTACATATTTGGATAAAATGATTGAGAATAAGCTATAAAAAAGTTCGGGATAGACATAAAAATAAGTTAATAAAATCAATGGAATTAAAATTCCCTTACCTTTATATAAGTTATTGATTGCATATAAATGTAGCATTCCCACTCTGCTCATCATTTGCATAGACTGGATTGGTACCAGCGATAATATCAGCTCCAACACCATGGATGCTGCCTTTGTGAGCTTGCATGTTAACAGCACGTCCTGCTTCTATTGTACCTGTTACCGCGGTAGAAGTCTGAACAGAGGCTTCTGCCTTCTCTGTCTTAAAGCCCACGGTTACGCTAGCAGAAACATCAGCAATATCACGAATAGACTGTTTAAGGTTTCCACCCTTCATCTCATTATAAAGACCTTTGCCTTTGCTATAGAGATCATAGCCTTTTAGACCAGCAATAAGACCATTACCGATTTTGTGTTTTGTATCCCCATGACCAAAACGTTTGGCTGCATCCTTTACATCTTTTACTGTACCAAGAATACCCACATTGACAGAGCCTGTCACACCAGCAAAAGACTTTTCATGCTTTTCTTTTGCGTTAGAGGTATCATAGCTTTCTGATAGGGTGATATTATTGCCGGCATCCATGTTGACATCACGATCCGCCGAAACAATGGCTGCTTGTAAATTCACATCATTGTCAGCAGTAATCTGCACATCTTGGCGTGCCGTGATGTGTGATTGTGTGGAAGTGGTTTCCCATTGATCGCCCGTATCTTTGGCGCTTGCAATTCCAACACCTACAGAAGAACCGCTGTTGCTCTTTTCAAACTGAATGCCAAAGCCTGTACGTTCTTCTACAGAGTTTGACTTATGGCTATTATGACCAGGTGAAACATTCACATCATGCGCTGCGGTAAGATTAACATTTTCCCCTGCAAGATCAGAGCCAACAATTGTCACATCTTTTTTCTTGGCAGTGATATTGATCGTACCATCCGCATTGAGAGAAGAACCTTGATGCTCAAAACTCTCTTCATTTTCTGTCTTTCCCTCACTCCCGTATATCGACACAAAGCCCTTGCCTGATCCCACACCAAAACCTGTTTCATGCTCCTCTGAATGGCTCTTATGATGATCTGTCATGCCATCAATCGTCACACTTTCTCCGCTCACATTGATATCTTGACCGGAAAGCAGATGAGAAGCAGAAATCTTGGCTTCTCCTTGTGCGTCTAACACGATGTTGCCCGTTGCCCCAAGGATAGAGGAGACCGTTGTGGTATGCGATTGAGAACTATCGGACGATTTCTCATGCAAAAAGCCACTTGATGACGATTGTGCTTGCTGGTCCAAGTGTTCTTGGGCGCCTTTTATGACAATCTTTCCCCCAGAGTGAATAGTAATATCCGCTTGTTTTTGATCTCCCAGTGCTTTCTCTCCTGACGTTTCCTCTGCCTTACCGGCTATGAGAGCGTCGAGGCGACAACTTCCGTGTTATTTCCTGAGTCAATGGCAATGCCTTCACCCCCTGTTATGCTTGACCCCACAACTTGGCGCACATCCATCTTGTTATGCTCAGATTTGCTGCTACTAAACACCCCACCCTCTTTGTGATACGACATCTCATAATGTAAGCTATCCTCTGCATTATTGATCAGGACATCGTTGCTGGCTTTCAGCCCTACCTTGCCATCAGCCGCAATGGAACTGCCTGTGATGCTAAGATCATGCGGTTTGCCATCCTGCCCTGCAATGACCGTGGTGTCACCTCCCGATTTTATCGAAGATCCAACGGCATGAGAGGCTTGCATATCCACTTTCGTGTTTTTGGTGCGAAGATGATACTCCATCTCATCGTTTCTCACCCCTATTGTTATCTCCCCTTGGGCGCCAAGAGCAACATTACCCTTGGCATCTATATCGGAAGCAGCCATATGGATATCTTTTCCAGAGAGAACAGTGGTCTCTTTTCCAGAACTTAAATGAGAGCCATTGTGCAAGGCAACATGAGATGTTTCACTCCCATTCTGATTGTCCATACTGTTGCGTGTGGCATCAATCGAAACATTCCTCTCAGCTTGCAAGAGAAGTTTATCCTTTGTTTGAACATCAGAGCCTAAAATATTCAAATCTTTTCCAAAGACATAAGTGAGATTGATGTACTTTGAAAAATATTTATTTAAAAAAAATGTGTGAATACACAACAACAAGTATATTCCGTTTAGGGCGTTCTGTTTTGCATGAGGAGTATGATCCCATTAAAAATGAAGAGATTAAGAGGAATAAAATAGAGAGATAATAAAATAAAGGCCCCGTTAAACGAGGCCTTAGTATTTTTTGTGCTGATAATTTCATTTTTACGAAATTAGAATTTGTAAGCGACACCTACACGGAAGTCATTGGTTTTGTAGTTGAATTCACGTGTATCGTTGGCGAATTTCTTTTTACCAAAATCGGAGTAACGGTATTCAGCACGTAAAAGAACGTTGTCTGTCATTGCAAAGTCAACTCCACCACCAATAGTGAAACCAAGCATTGTCTTCGTGTCATCAGCCCAAGTGCCACCAGTCAAATCTATGGCTTGCTTAGCCCCTGCCTCTGGCACTTTTCCATCCCCGTCAGCTTTCTGCTCAACTTTAGCTCTCTCTCCTTTTCCTGCAACGGATTGAATGCCCTGCACCTGCGCATAGGCAATACCACCAGCAACATAAGGCATAATACGGTCAACAGCAGCAAAACCGATACGGACACGTGTCGCACCAGACCATTTTTCTTTGTAACTGTGCGTTTCTGTTACCTTGTCACCGTTTTCAAACCGTTGCTGACCTTTTAATTCAACCTTAGCTTTTTCAAGGGCATCATTAAAATTTGCTGCATCTTTTTCAGTAAGAGTCAATTCACGGGCTTTTTTTGATTCTTCACGGTCTGCCCAAACTGCATCGGTTTCAACACCGAGAACGAGACCATTTCCGAGGTCTACGTTAGATCCGGCATAAATGCCACCCATGAAACCAGAAGGACTAGGTGTGTTATCTTTTTTGAAAAGTTCTTTGTCTGCTCCTGGAATAGTTACTTTAGTTTTACTCGAAAAGTTGCCAACTTGACCACCAAGATAAAAACCTGTCCAAGAAAACGAAGGGGCTGCTGCGATAACTGCTGGGGCTGTTTCACGAGAGATGATAATATCAGCAGCTTGTGCTGCAGAAACTGAAATTAAAGCGGCAATAGAAGTTGCTATTAAAGATTTTGTATTCATAATTTTGCTCCTAAATTAACTATAAAACGACCTTACAAGATTATAAATAGAAAAGCTGTAGTAAAAATGTCACAATCACACAAATAAACCCCAGAAAACAGCGGTTTTGTAAAAGTCAAGATCTCTTGAAAATTTAACTTTTTATTAATACTTTTTATTCATAATTGCGCTTTTGATGAAATTAGAACTTGTAAGCGATACTTACACGAAAGTCATTGGTTGTGTAGCCTAGTTTAAGGTAATCCTTTTTATATTCCTTCTTACCAAAGTCTGAGTACCGGTACTCCGCACGAAGCAGAACATGATCTGTCATCGCGAAATCTATACCACCACCAAGGGTGAAACCCTCCATCGTTTTTATTTTATCAAATACTGTAGCAGAAACTTCTTTACTTGGCTTACCCATTTGCCAATTTTTTTGTTCCTGAAACTTTACCAACACCCTGTATTTGCGCATAAGCAATACCATCAGCCACATAAGGCATAATACTGTCAGCGATGGAAAAACCAACACGAACCCGTGTTGCACCAGACCATTTTCTTTGAAACCAATGCAATACACTGCTGTGTCACCCTTTTGAAACTTTTCATCTAATGTGACACCAGCATCTTTAAATTTATCATTAAAATCATCAATCACAAGAATCTTTGAGACCGTCTTCGTCTCTCCTCGGTCTGCCCAGACTGCATCGGTTTCAACACCTAGAATGAGAACATTTCCAAGATCTACGTTGGAACCTAAATAAATACCACCGTTGAAACCGGAAGGCATAGGTAGTGCATCTTTATCTGAAGTTTTTTCTTTTGTCTCAAAATCAAATACATCAACTTTGACTTGAAAAGTTGCCAACTTAACTACCAAGATAAAAACCTGTCTAAGAAAACGAAAGAGCTGTGATAACTGTTGGAGCTGTTTTACGAGGAATGACAATATCAGCAGCTTGTGCCGCAGAAGCTGTAGTCATAGCGATAACAAAAGTTGTTACTAAAGATTTTATATTCGTAAACTTTGCTCCTCATTTATTTACGAGCACAGTATTATACGACTACAAAAAAACGCTGTAGTAAAATGATACAATCATAGGAAACGAAAGCTGACGCAAGATAAAGTCATTTCATAACTTCACGTTTCATAAGAAATTGTAAGTTACAAGTATGTGTAAATTATTGATTTTATGGCATAATTGTTATCTGTCATTTATAAAAATCTTTTTAAGAAAATCTAAATAATATCTTTTACTCCCCTAATAAATATAGGGTATGTGATAATATAACAACAGAAAATAATAGAGGCCCTGTCAAAGACAGAGCCTCTTGGAAGTTTATTTCGTTGTTGACGAAATTAGAATTTGTAAGCAACACCTACACGGAAATCATTGGTTTTGTAAGCTAATTTATCCCCGCCCTTTACAAATGCTTTTTTACCATAGTCTGAGTAACGATATTCTGCACGCAACAGAACATTGTCTGTCATTGCAAAGTCAATACCACCACCTACAGTGAAACCAACCATCGTTTTCGTTTCATCAAACACTTTAGCAGAAGCGATTTCGGCACCTTCAGCTGTCGCTGCCTTAAGAGAATCAACCACTTGCAGCTGCGTATAAGCAATACCACCAGCAACATAAGGCATAATGCGATCAACTGCTGCAAAACCAACACGAACGCGTGTTGCACCAGACCATTTTTCTTTTATAGAGGTGCCCTCTACACGTTTGTCAGTCGCCACGATACCAGCAATAGTTTTTCCTGTAGCAGGTGTAGCTTTAGCTTCTGTAAGCTCATCTTTGAAAGTTTGAAGGCCTGCGTCCCCAATGACTGCTGAATGCGCTTTTGAATCTTCGCGGTCAGCCCAGACTGCATCGGTTTCAACACCTAGAATGAGGCCATTACCAAGATCTACGTTGGAACCTACATAAATACCACCCATGAAACCGGAAGGCTTAGGTGTCCAGTCTTTATCTGTAATTTTCTTTTTTGTTTCTGAATCAACTACATCAACTTTACCTGAAAAGTTACCAACTTGACCACCGATATAAAAGCCTGTCCAAGAAAATGAAGGGGCTGCTGCGATGACTGCTGGGGCTGTTTCACGAGGGATGATAACATCAGCAGCTTGCGCTGCAGAAGCTGCTGCTATAGCGATAACAGAAGTTGTTACTAAAGATTTTATATTCATAAACTTTGCTCCTAATTTATTTATGAGCACAGTGCTACAAGATTACAGAAAGAAAAGCTGTAGTAAAAATGATACAGTCACAGAAAATGGAGGGCACATCCCAGACAAAATTGCTTCATAGCTTGATTTTGTACGAGAAACCTAAAGATTATATATAAATAACTTATTGATTTTTAAATGTAATTTTTGTTTGTTGTCTATGAATTTTTTTAAGAAAATCTGAATAATATCTTTTCACATCCACAATAAATTATGTATTGTGTGATAATATAGCAACAAAGAATAACAGAGGCTCGGTCAAAGACAGAGCCTCTTCGTTATTTAACTTACCATCTATTAAAATTTGTAAGCAACACCAACTCGGAAATCATTGGTTTTGTAAGATGTCTCATATTTATCATTTGAGAATTTCTTTTTACCAAAATCTGAGTAACGATATTCCGCACGTACAATAATATTATTGGTCATTGCTAAATCAACACCAGCACCAAGGGTGTAACCAACAAGGGTCTTTGTTTCATCAGACAGAGTACCAGAAGCGATTACTTTGTCTGAATCTTTATCTGTTATTGAAATCAACGCACTATCTTGAAGCTGTGTATAAGCGATACCACCAGCAACATAAGGCATAATGCGTTCAGCTGCAAAACCAATACGCACGCGCGTTGCACCAGCCCACTTTTCTTTAAAAGTGAAACTGTGGGTTCGTTTAGCACCAGGTTTAAGCGCATCTTTACCAATATTAATTGCAGCGTCTTTTAATACCTTGTTAATATAATTGATGTGTTCTGGGGCAATGACATATGTTTTTCCTGTCTTCGTGTCATCTTTATTAGACCACATGATATCTGTATCAACACCTAGAATAAGGCCATTACCAAGATCAACGTTAGAACCTGCATAAAGACCCCCCATGAAACCAGATAGTTTAGGCAAAAGGTCATCAGGCGCTGGAATCTTGTTTCCATTACTGAGAATATCCATTTTCGTTTTACCCGAAAAACCACCAATCTGGCCCCCAACATAAAAACCTGTCCAAGAAAAATTTGGAGCAACAATAACGGGAGCAACAGGTGTTGGTCTTGGGGGAACAATAACATCTGCTGCTTGTGCTGCTGAAGCTGAAACAAAAGCGAAAGCAGAAGCTGTTATTAACCATTTCATATTCATATTTTCTCTCCATAGCTGAATATTTATTTGAACACACCGTTTCATATAGAGCACCATCTTCAGATATCTGTAGCAAAAATGATACACTTATAAAAAAAACAAAAAGCCAATCAAAGTACCCTTAATTGCTTGATCTGTAATAAATGAGAATAAAACTATGCCCATGCACAAATGGTCTCTTTTCCTCACGTTTTCTCTCCTTTATCATTTTGATAAAAAAACTGCGTCACAGTACCCTCCGTGTAAAGCGTGTGCTATTGACATAAAAATATAATATATTGATTTATAATGAAAAAATATCTTTTATATTAATTCGTCTGCAATATTGACGATGCTCTTATCTTAAGCCTTTTTATATTAAAGAAACCAAAACCATCCCTCTGCACCTCACAAACAAGCAAGTGTGTGAATAAATAAAACTATTTAAAAGCTAAAATGCTTCCTATTAATACTCTCAATATTATAATAGTGAAGACCGTTACAATATTGAGGGCAGCTAAATCTAACTGTTCCATTTAAATTCATACAAACAATGTTTTTAGCTTCATCCTTCGCATAACCAAATGTGAATAGCACTTTGATTATTTTTTCATCATTGTAAAGAACGCTTGTAGCGCACATGAACAAGATCTCCACTACCCTATGGACTGCAACAAGATTACATGCAATTTCATC
Source organism: Bartonella sp. AP65SXKL (assembly GCF_042195725.1). Lineage (NCBI taxonomy): Bacteria > Pseudomonadati > Pseudomonadota > Alphaproteobacteria > Hyphomicrobiales > Bartonellaceae > Bartonella > Bartonella sp. AP65SXKL. The sequence continues at coordinate 116,162 of NZ_JBHIOW010000006.1, read as the reverse complement.
ACGCTTGCTCTTTGTTTTTATTTAGGCATTTATTCCTTTTTGACATATTTACCATTTTTTTCTTCTCTCAACCTTATAGTAAAGTCTTTTTCAGAGATTCAGCCTTATTTGTAGGCTATCATTTCATACTCCTTTACAAGACGAAATTGAAAAAAATACCTAAAGACAGACAACCGGTATGATAAACATTAAAACTTATATAGAAATCTCCTTAAAGCTGAAAAAATGAGAAATCTTTCTGAAAGTTTTCAACCCACCCCTTGCTTTAAAAATCATGAATTTGGCAGAAAAAATATCCCTCTTTTTCAACTTCAAAGCATATATTATACTTCTTGATGTTGTTTTTTCACTTTTTAAAAACTCATTGGACCTCGTGCAAATAGGTTTGGCCGTCCTTTTTTCCCTGGTCTTCTTTTAGGATAATGATCTCTTTTTTTACCAGAATGTAACACAGGTACTAACTTAGCTGCTGTTATGCTTTCGCTGTTATTTGTGCAAGAAAGTTCTATCTGAAAAACTTCAGATAATAACTTGCGAAGCTGTTCACCAGTAAAAAAACCTATTGGAGGAACAGCCGAAGATGCTCTCTGTATAAGGTTTTGAGACGCTAAAAAACTTGCACCTTGAGCCATAGAGATTGAAGCAAAAGTAGCAAAAGCTGTAATAAAATATTTTATGTTCATAAATTTAACCTCATCAAATATTCATAATGGATTTTATCTAGTGCCTTCATTGCAAATTTCCAGAAAAAATAGCATGTTTATAGATAAAAAGTGAGAATCCTTAAAAATAAAGCTTTGGAGCATTTTAATTTTAAAATAAAAGAAAATTGCCCTGCTCTGCCAACATAGAAATTACTTATTGAGTAATAAATAAAGGCACGAAGTATCGTCTGAAAATAATAAACTATACGAACTTCATATAATATACTGATTTATAATGATAATATAGCGTTATCCATATTGACTGAGAATCCTAAATACCATAAGATTCTCTCATTCCAAATCTTTTTCATGTTGAATCAATCAAAACCATTTGTTTGCACGTTACAAGTTGAGAGAGCTGTGTGGATAAAAAACACTAAAAAAAGACTAAAAATGCCTCTTATGAACCGTCTCAAGTGCTAAGGACTTACACAACATTGGGAATTGGTACAGTTGTGTGGATGGTAGCGGCTTGTTACTCCATAAGCATAAAGATGGTAGTGTTCAATAGATTTTATATTGGTATTGGAAGCTTTATTGTTATATCTTTTATGAGCGCCACCGTAAAATGAACTTGGGTGTCGGTTTCTTTACAAAAAGCACATGAATTAGCAACACAAATATATTCCGTTTAGGGCGTTCTGTTTTACACGAAGAACGTAAATCCATTAAAAACATGAGGCAATGCGTAATCTCTATTATTTAACAGACATTGCTTTAAATACTTTTGAAAGTCGTAAAGCAGAATTAAAAATGATGGTAAAGATGAGATTTGGTTTTTACATTTACACATTCATATTCTCCCCCAATTAGGCTGTATACCGGTTTCAGAGATTTAAGTCTTCCAACCTACCGTATGTTTCCAGCCTCTCCTCAAAATTGCTTTGTTTCAAATAAAAGCTGTTACAAAAATAAAAAATATGGATTCGCAAAAGTATTTTTATTGCCTAAACTTCAAATGAAATAGCACTTAAGAATTTATTATAATTCTTATCAGAAAAGATGAGAGGATAAAACGCCCATAATGTACAAGCATTTTGTCCTCTCACATCAATAATTAACTCTATTTAAAAGCCAATTTTAAAGTTAGCTATGCGCAAAAATATCAACTTCCGCCCATCCTAAAAGATCAAGCCTAGCTCTCATAGGCAAAAATTGAAAGCATGCCTTGGCAACATTTTCTCGCTCTTCACGTCTTAAACGTTCTTCAAATATAACCTTTAAACGATGTAAATATAACACATCCGACGCAGCATATTCAATTTGTGCCTGTGATAACGTTTCTGCCGCCCAATCCGAAGATTGTTGCTGTTTAGAAATATTCACATTCAGCAATTCATTACAAATTTCTTTCAAGCCATGACGATCCGTATAAGTGCGCGTGAGTTTCGAAGCAATCTTTGTACAAAAAATAGCCTCTGGCATAACACCAAATGTATGCGCTAAAATAGCAAGATCAAAACGCCCAAAATGAAATATTTTGGTTATTGCGTTATCCTCAAGCAATTTTATCAAATTTGGTGCACTCTTTTGTTCTTTAGCAATCTGAATAACGTCAGCAGTACCATCTCCAGAAGAAAGCTGAACAACGCATAAACGATCACGATAGGGTTGTAATCCTAAAGTCTCGGTATCAATCGCAATGGCATCAGTTTTATAATTGTCTAAGTTTGGTAAATCACCTTGATGAACGCGAATCTCAGCCATTTACCCTCCTACTTGCTAAAGCAGCAAGAATACGCGCCCAAGACCGCTGCCCCTTATGAAACGATTTTAAATTATACTTTTCATTAGGAGAATGAATACGGTCATCAGCCAATCCAAAACCAACCAAAAGAGTTTCCATACCAAGAATTGACCGAAAATCTGCTACAATTGGGATCGAGCCCCCCATGGCTGTCAAGACAGCGGGCACTTCCCACTCTTGTGATAAGGCATCCTTCGCCTCCTTGATAAAAGATGAATCATCAGAAATCTGAAGTGCCGGAGAAGAACCGTGATTCTTAAATTCAACCTTACAATCAGCAGGAATTGAGCTACGTACATAATCACGCAACGCTTGGCGTATTTTCTCTGGATTTTGCTTATGCACCAAACGACACGATACTTTTGCACTCGCTTGAGAAGCAATAACTGTTTTCATCCCTTCCCCTTCATAGCCGCCACTAATACCATTAATTTCCATGGTAGGACGTGCCCATACAAGCTCTAAAATGCTCCGCCCTTTTTCACCAGCTGGAACGGAAAGTCCTATAGGACCAAGAAAATTTTCAGCAGTACAATTAAGTGCATTCCATGATTGTAAAATCTGTGGAGGTGTTTCTTCTACGCCATCATAAAAACCAGGAAGTGTTGCCCTATTATTTTCATCGTGAAGTCCTGCTAAGATTTTCGTTAAAATACGAATGGGATTAGCTGCTACTCCTCCAAAATAACCAGAATGCAAATCACGATTCGCTGCTGTGATAATAATCTCTTCTGCCATAATTCCCCGAAGAGAAAGAGCAATAGATGGTGTATCCGCATCCCACATTGACGTGTCACAAACCAATGCATAATCTGCCTTAAGTTCATCTGTATTTGCTTTTAAAAAAGGAATAAGGGAAGGAGAAGCACATTCTTCTTCTCCCTCAAATAAAACAGTAACTTTAATAGGAAGCTGCCCTGTTTCTTTCTTAAATGCACGACATGCTTCAATAAAAGTCATCAACTGACCTTTGTCATCTGAAGCTCCACGAGCACAAATAACTTTCTCTCCATCTCTCTCTTTTAAAGAAGGTGTAAATGGATCATCCTCCCATAAACTCAATGGATCAACAGGTTGAACATCATAATGTCCGTAAAACAGCACATGCAAACAATCATCTGAAGGTCCAGGATGATGCCCAACAACCATTGGATGCCCCGGCGTATCACGGCGTGAAGCCTCAAAACCGATGCTTTTTAAATCCTCCACTAACCAATCAGCTGCTTTACGACATGCATCCTTGTAAGCCGAGTCTGTAGAAATCGATTGAAAACGTAAAAGAGAAAAAAGGCGTTCAAGGCTCTTCTCTATATTTCCATCAAGATGTGTTAGTACTTTATTCAGCATAAAAAAACCTTTCAAGCCTTGTGTAATTATATTATAGATGCGATGACTTTAAGCCTCTTGTAAGATTTTGCAAGACACCTTATTCATTTTTGACATTGTGAGCAGTAAAAACTTGAACGTCCAGCCTGTAAAATGCGCATAATAGGCGCTCCACATTCCAAACATTGCTTGCCTTCTCGTCCATAAACTGAAAAAGCATGCTGAAAATAACCAAGCGAACCATCTATATGCATATAATCACGTAAAGAAGAGCCACCAGACAAAATGGCTTCAGAAATCACATTGCGTATATTTTGTGCTAAAGAATCTGCAAATTCACGTGCACGTGCCGTTTTTGATGCTAATGTAAATGCACCACGTTGTGGAGACAAACGACTCCGCCAAAGTGCTTCACAAACATAAATATTCCCAAGACCTGCAACAATAGACTGATCAAGTAAAACACCCTTGAGAGACATTTTTTTATTAACAAAAGCCTTTTGTAAATAACGACCAGAAAACGAATTACTTATAGGTTCAAGACCTAGCTTATTTAAAAGTGGATGTTCATAAAGCTTATCCGTATCGACTAAAAGCATAAACCCAAAGCGACGCACATCATTATAAATAAGACGATAAACGTCACCATTCTTTGTCTGAATATCCATGACAAAATGATCATGTTTAACTAATTTACTTGACGCTGAACAAGCTTTTCTTAAAAAATCATTCTCTATACGCCATGAACCAGACATTCCTAAATGGCTTAAAATCGTTTCATCCTGAGAAAGATGAAATAATAAATATTTCGCACGCCGACCAAGTTCTATAATTGTTCTGCCAATAAGGCGCTCAGAAAAAGCCTCAGGAAAAGGAAAGCGCAAATCTCTACGATTAAGTTTGACAGATACTATCTTTGCATCAGTTACAACGGACTCAAGTCCACGACGAACTGTCTCTACTTCAGGAAGCTCAGGCATTACTCTTCTTTAATAATTATACACTTTCCAATCGTATCACTGATAAATTGACTTCTTCCCCCCTCAAAAAACGAAGACTTCCTCTACATCTACTAAACAAATTCTTGATGAGTCGATTTTACTTGGATTCCTACTCATGTGAATCATTTAACTAAAGGCTTTATGGACAAACCCTGCCTTGAATATATACCACACACTCTAAAATACTTAACGTATCAATAAAGCTTACATCCCACCCCACCTCAAATGACCGCGTTTTATGGTAACAAAATTAAGCCCATTCACCCTTACGAAATACAGGAACTCTTACACCATCTTGGGTAATGCCATCTATGTCAATTTCACCAGAACCAATCATCCAGTCAATATGAATGACACTTTTATTCCCACCACGTGCTGCAATCTCTTCTGACGTCAATGATGCCCCATCTAAAAAGCATTTGGAATAACACTGCCCTAAAGCAATATGACATGCAGCATTTTCATCAAATAAGGTATTATAAAAAAGGAGGCCACTCTTAGAAATTGGTGAAGAATGGGGCACAAGGGCAACTTCGCCCAACCGGCTTGCACCCTCATCACTTTGCAAAACCTGCTGTAAAACTTCTTGGCCTGTTGATGCACGAGCCTCAACAATACGCCCGGCTTCAAAACGTACTTCAATATTATCAATCAGAGTTCCTTGATAGGAAAGGGGCTTTGTTGAGCGAACGAAACCTTCAACCTTATGAGCATGAGGAGTCGTGAAAACTTCTTCTGTCGGAATATTCGGATTGCAAATAACACCATTTTGAGCAACGGATGCACCACCATGCCATTCATGATCATCTGCCAAACCAACAGTTAAATCAGTCCCTGGCCCTGTAAAGTGTAAGGCAGAAAAACGCTGCTCATTAAGCCAAGATGACCGTTTCTTCAAATGTGCATTATGAACAGTCCACGCCTGCACCGGATCTTCTCCTGTAACACGTGAAGCAGAAAAAATTGCATCGGCTAATTTTTTAATCGCCTCATTAAGTGGTAAAGAAGGAAACATTGCCTCAGCCCATCCTGCTGTTGGATAAGCAACAATCGACCAATTCATAGCAAAATTTGATATTTGCTTGAGTGCCGGCTGGTAAGCTATTGAAGTGGCTTTATTTAAACGTGAAACCTTATCAAAATCCTGATTGGAAAGGAGCAAAGGATTATCACCAACAATCGCTAAACGCGCTGCCCCATTTTCAAAAGCCTTTGCCATTCCCTCATAAAGCCAAGAAGGGGCACAATCAAAACTAGCTGTATGGGCATTTTCAAACCGTGTAAGCGATAACATATCATCACTAAAAATTGGTGTAATGACACCAGCACCAACCTTATAAGCATGATATGCAATACGCCGAACAAAAGGTAACGCTGAAACTGGAGCAGTTAAAACAAGATCCTGCCCCTCTTGTAAATTCAACCCCACTTTCACTGTAATTTCTGCAAGACGATTAAGCATTTCAGGCAAAATTGTCTCATGAATATCAAAGTACATTACCAATACCCTTCTTTAAATAGAATGCGTTCTTTATGTCGTCATATTATAAATTGTTTTTCAGATCCTTTGAGTTCGCTTTCTCTACGTATATTTATGCGTATCATTATCGCTAAAATTCACTTAATTCATAAACCGCAATGGGTATATCATCCTTCTTTGGTCATGAAAAACTTACTAGTTCCTGTGTCGTTTTTCTAACATTGCAACAATTGCATTTAACTGATCAGATGAAGGTAAAACCATAATCGTTTTATTTTCCTCTTTCCTAGCTAGATGTTGAGGTGCATAGGCAGGGATAGGAACTTTATCAAGCTGTACCATAGCAAAAGGCGCAGGATGTGCCATCTTGGACTGTGCTACTTCTGTCGAAGGAGATGTACTTTTCTCTGCCTTTACGCCCCTACTCTCTAAGCCTTCATCTATAAAGCTTGGCGCATGACCAGAACGTTCTTGAGCAAAAGCATAAGCAACATCATAAGGGCGATTATTTGTAGGAACTTGAAGCTCTCCATCACGTGATCGTTTTTCATAAAAAGCATTTCCCCCTGCAACCTGAACATAATGCATGTTTTTATACGGAAAAGACAAACCAGCGGTATGAAAAAACTTAGCGTGTTTAACTTTCTTATCTCGTTCACCCCGTAAAACGGCATCAGCCGCCTCTCTTACACGAGCAACAGATGCTTTCTCCGTCATAGGACGCGTTAAAACACCAGGAGCAAATTGCCTATATTGACCAACAACACCACAAATCGTCTTAGGATAGGCGGTTGAATTAACACGATTCATAACAACCGTTCCAACGGCAATCATTCCTTCACGGCTTGTGCGATTTGATTCAAAATACATCGCTCGCATAAGACATTGACGCTCTGTCAATGGATATGTAACCGCTTTTGTCTTATTATTATTTATTTTTCCAGCATCTAAATGACTTGAAGCACATCCCACAACAACTAACGGCGCTACACAACAGGTAACAAAAACATTCCAACGATTTTTTTTCATCTTATGCAACACATTCCTATAATCTCTGAGATATTCAAGTCTTGAAATGAGCTTTAAATGTATCTCTCAATAAAGTACATAGCTAATTGTTACCACTCAGTAAAATTTTAATACAAGAGGTAATCAAAAAGTATCTATGCAAAATAAAAAATAAAAAACTCTTAATTTACAGATCGATATTGTTATTCTTCATGGTTCAATATAGGCTATAATAACCCACACGTTTCAATTACAATAAAGTAACACTATCCACTTCTTCTACATACGAAAAAATAATACAGATATCCCCTTTAATATAAAATTTTAACAAAATGATCTGAAAGGAAATTCCCCTAGAAAACTCCCCTCCTGCCACAATACGAGTGATGATATCATCCAATATACAAATATGTCAAACCAAGAGTTAACAATCTGCCATGCTTCTCTGAAAAAGCTCTTTGTTGCTTCTTTGTGCTTTGCCATAAAATGGTTATCTTATTCTTCTTATAGCTGCACTGTAAGAAAATACTCATATATCTACAAACTTATTTTATACATATAAGAAAAATTTTAATCTATTTTCTTCTCACCTACCCCAACTTTATAAGTAAGGTCATCACGAGGACGATCAGAGGACATATGGTAACCCGTTATGATATAATGCAGCATTTCAGCAATATTAGTAACATGATCACCAATTCGTTCAATATTCTTTAAACAAAACAGTAAGTGCGTACAAACCGTAATATTGCGCATATCTTCCATCATATACGTCAAAAGTTCACGAAAAAGAGAAGTATACAAAGCATCAATCTTCTCATCACGCTCACGCACCGCGTCAACACGCTCTAATAGGCGACTCGTATAAGCATTTAAGACTTCTTTTAATTGATTGAGTGCTAAAGCTGTAATTGTTTCAAGCCCATGATAAACAGAAGCAGATTGACGTATTTCTGAAAGTGCAACAGTCCTTTTAGCAATGTTTTTTGCCATATCCCCAATCCGTTCAAGATCAGAAGAAATACGAATGGCTCCAATAATTTCACGCAAATCGACAGCCATCGGTTGGCGTTTGCAAATAATAGCAACCGCTTTTTCATCAATGTCACGTTCTGCTTCATCTAAAAACACATCATCGGCAATCACTGTCGTTGCAAGTTGAAGATCACTACTCACAACCGATGCGACAGAACGTTCAATCATCCTTTCTGCATGGCTCCCCATTTCTGTAATCCTTACTCTTAAATATTTTAGTTCTGCATCATAAGAACGGACAGTATGTTTCATAGACATATCTTACACTCCTCAATTCACCTATCCAAAACGCCCCGTAATATAATCTTGTGTCCGTTGCTCTTTTGGTGAGGTAAAGATCATTTCAGTCGCACCAACTTCTACCAAATGCCCTAAATGAAACATAGCCGTATATTGAGAAACACGTGCGGCCTGTTGCATGGAATGCGTTACGATAACAATTGTATAATTTTGCCGTAACGCATCGATAAGCTCTTCAATCCGTGCTGTTGCAATGGGATCAAGAGCTGAACAGGGCTCATCCATCAAAATAACTTCAGGACTAACCGCAATAGCACGTGCAATACACAAACGCTGTTGTTGTCCCCCTGATAAACTTGTTCCAAGATCATGAAGGCGGTCTTTTACTTCTTCAAACAAACCTGCCTGCCTCAAACTCTTTTCAACGACATCATGCAATTCAGAGCGTGTTTTAACTAAACCATGAATGCGTGGACCATACGCAACATTCTCAAATATAGATTTTGGAAAAGGGCTGGGCTTTTGAAAAACCATTCCAACACGAGCGCGCAATTCTACAACATCAATCCGTGTGTCATAAATATTCTCCCCATCTAAGGTAATAAGACCAGTTGTTTTAGCGCCTTCAATTGTATCATTCATACGGTTAAAACAACGCAAAAAAGTTGACTTTCCGCATCCTGATGGACCAATCAAAGCAGTTACTTGATGTTCAGGAATATCAAGTGTAATACCGTGGAGTGCTTCTTTATCTCCGTAAGAAACCTTCACATCCTGACCGCGCATTTTAATCTTCATTACAAAAATTCACCTTACAAAAATCTTATCAAAGCTGTTGTTTTATTAAAATTACTGGCGGCGTTCAAATCGTCGACGTAAAAAAACCGCAGAAATATTCATGATCGCAAGAAAAATCATCAATACAATAATAGCACCTGATGTCTTTTCAACAAAAGCACGCTCTGCTTCACCCGCCCACATAAAAATTTGAACAGGCAAAGCCGTTGCTGGATCCATGGGGGTCGTAGGAATATTAACAACAAAAGCAACCATTCCAATCAAAAGCAAAGGAGCTGTTTCACCCAAAGCCTGAGCGACTCCAATAATTGTGCCTGTTAAAATGCCAGGCGCAGCTAAAGGAACAACATGATGAAAAATCATTTGTGTTTTTGATGCTCCCAACCCCAAAGCTGCAGAACGAATAGAGAGAGGAACAGCACGCAGAGCAGAACGTGTTGCAATAATGATCGTGGGAAGAGTCATGAGCGCTAAAACAAGACCACCAACAAAAGAGGCTGAACGTGGTAATCCTAAAAAATTAACAAAAAAAGAGAGTCCTAAAAGACCAAACACAATTGAAGGAACAGCTGCAAGATTATTGATATTAACCTCTATAAAATCTGTAAATTTATTTTTGCGTGCATATTCTTCTAAATAAAGAGCCGTTGCTATGCCTATCGGAAGGGAAACTAATAAAACGATGCCTATCATATAAAGAGAACCAATGATCGCAACACCTAATCCCGCAGTCTCAGGACGACTTGAAGCGCCAAATGTAAAAAAACCAATATTAAATGTTTTATAAAGCGTACCATCATGCGCTAAACGCTTTATCCATTCTATTTGTCGATTAGAAACTTTACGGTTTTTTTCTGCTACACGCAGATCAATCTGTCCCTTATAAGCAGAATCAATATCCGCAGATGCCAAAACTTTAACTTTTTGCATTGTGCCAATCAGTTTTGGATTTTTTGTCACCATTTCACGCAGTTGAACACGGACACCATTTGAAAACATACGGTTAACGTCCAAAAGAGAGGCTCGATCATTTTGATTGATATTAAGTTTCTTCGCTAAAGCATTGCGTACAAGAAGTGGATAATTCGCCGTCATGAGCACTTGTGGTTTTGTTTTACGTTGACCACTTGGATCAATGATCTTTTCATCCAAATAAATCGATAATGTCATTTCACTTTGAAAAAAAGCTGTATAACCCTGACTAATGATAGACCATAAAAGCGTAAATAAAAAAAATAAACCAATAAAAATGGCAATCAAACCATAGGCACGAAAACGACGTTCAGCCCAATACCGACGCTTGAGACTAATATTGCGACGAGGAAAAAAATCTTCATTCATTCATATTGTTCCCGATATTTACGCACAATATAAAGAGCTAGAATATTCATCAAAAGTGTCATAACAAAGAGCGTCATCCCTAAGGCAAAAGCCACCAGAGTTTGTGGAGAATTAAACTCAAAATCACCGGTCAATTGATTAACAATCTTAACAGTCATCGTAGTCATTGCTTCGAAAGGATTGAGTGTTAAATTTGCTGCAACACCTGCCGCCAAAACCACAATCATTGTTTCTCCAATTGCACGCGATGCCGTCAACAAAATAGCCCCCATAATCCCTGGAAGCGCTGCTGGTATAACAACTTTTTTAATTGTTTCAGATTGCGTTGCGCCTAAACCATAAGAACCTTCACGTAAAATGCGTGGAACAGCCGTAATAACATCATCCGATAAAGAGGAAACAAAAGGTATCAACATAATTCCCATCACAACTCCAGCAGTCAAAACACTTTGTGCCATAATAAAACTAACCCCGTCTGAGAGAGAAGCAGAGAGATCTCGTAAAAATGGTCCCACAACCTTCAAAGCAAAAAAGCCATAAACAATCGTTGGAATGCCAGCAAGAACTTCTAACAATGGCTTCACAATTGCTCGCAATCGCGCAGAAGCATACTCCGCCATATAAAGAGCTGAAAATAGTCCTATAGGTACAGCAAAAAGCATGGCAACAAATGCAATATAAAGCGTACCAGCAAGAAGCGGTATTAGACCAAATTGTCCTACTTCATCGCTGGAACCGCTCGCGGAAAAACGCGGATCCCAAACTGTTCCTAAAAAGAAATTTGAAAAGGATACAGACTGAAAAAAGCTTACTGTCTGAAAAAGCATAGAAAGCGCAATGGCTATTGTTGTCAAGACTGCAACAATAGATGCACAAATCAATCCAATAATAATAAAAGATTCAACCTTATTACGGGCACGTTGATGAGGCGCAATTTGCATCATTCCACAGATAAAACCAAAGGACGCAATAGCAAAAAGAAAAACATAACCTATAAACTTAAGCTTTTCAGAAGAGAATACCCACGACTGTGCTATTTTGAACACATCATCCGATGCTTCATCGGATAAAATCAATCCCTTCGCGAGTAATTGTGCCTGCACTTCCTTATAGGAAGCGGTAGAAAGATTCCCCTCAAAGCGATGAATCTTTTTGACGAGACTTCGAAGTGTCTCCCAAAGTAGATCGTGATTTACAGGCTCTGTTACATGCGCACTATACGCCCCCAGCTCTCGAGAGGCATTATATTCTAAATAAATTGTACTCCCAGCATCCCAAACAATTAAAAAAATAAAAGCTGGAATAACAGTAATCAAAAATGTCCACCAGCCATAATAATACGCACGAGAATGCATTTTATGTTGTCTGTATTCAAGAATGCGTGCTCGCATATAAGAAATACAAAAGCCACAAAATCCAAAAATCAATAATAGCAAAACAATGAAGGAAATGCGCATTTTATCTTTCAGTTTTTATAAAAAAATAGCACCCAAATTTCCTATCTCAGAAATCCAACAAATTTTCCCTGCAAATTATTTCAATGTCATTACTCGACCAGCAGAAAAATCAGAACGCTGTGCTTGACGTTCCTTTTCAGGAGAAACAATCAAACCATATTCAGCCAAAGGACCCTCTGGACCAATCATTTGATCAGAAAGAAAAAAATCAACATACTCTCGCAAACCTGAAATAATACCTAAATGTGCTTTCTTAATATAGAAAAAAAGCGGACGAGAAACCGGATATTGTCCACTAGAAATCGTCTCAACTGTTGGCGCAAAACCGTTAATATCGGCAACCTTTAGTTTATCAGCATTATTTTGATAAAAAGACAAACCAAAAATACCAACCCCTGTTTTATTAGAAGTTAGACGCGCAAATGTTTCAGAATAATCACCATCAATATCAACCGCTTTTCCATCCTTACGTACCGCAATACAAGCAGTGTGTATCTCCTTATCATCCATTCCTAAAGACTTCATCACTTCAACTGCCCCACTCTCTTTACACCCCTTAGTAAGTAATTTTTCCTCAAAAACTTCACGTGTCCCATGCTTCTCCCCAGGAATATACGCTGCTATCGTCCAATCAGGAAGAGCACTATTGACTGCACTCCATTTCAAAACATTATTCGGTTGCAACTTTCCGTCTATAATAATTCGAGCAGCAAGGGCTTTATAAACATCTACTGGCTGTAATTTCCAATCAGGTCCCTTAATATCAGTTGCAAAAACAATGCCATCATACCCAATACGTATTTCCTCAACATCTTTTACACCAGCATCAAAACAAGACTGTAATTCACTCGGTTTCATTGCTCGCGAAGCATTAACAATATCAACAGTGTTCTCCCCAATACCACGGCAGAATTCCTTAATACCAGCTCCTGTTCCTCCCGATTCGATAACAGGAACCTTAAAATGGGGATAAATTTCTCCAAATGTTTCAGCAACAATCTTTTGATAAGGTAAAACTGTAGATGAACCAGTAATCTGTATTTGATCGCGCGCATTGCCTCCATTTGCTGACAGCAGTAGCGCAAAAATCAATCCCACTCCAATTGATAATACTTTGTTCATCTATAAACTCCCTAAAAATTGAAAACAAAGCCTCTTAATTTATATTATACGGTCATTCTAGTTCACATTTGCAACATAACAAATATAAAAAACAACATGGATCATTTTTTTAAAACCATGTTTTTGTCCTCTGTCAAATAAATTCATTTGAACGCTTGAACTCAATAACATCCCAAAACAAATGAGCAACATCCGTACCGCAGAAGCGTTTAATTTCACGAATTCCCGTAGGAGACGTCACATTAATTTCTGTTATATAATCTCCGATCACATCAATCCCCACAAAAAGAAGACCGCGTTCCTTTAAGGCTGGACCAATGCGTTCACAAATTTCATAATCACGTTTTGTTAACTCCACATTTTCCGCGCGACCTCCAGCATGCATATTAGAGCGCACATCTGTTTCTGTCGGAATTCGATTAATAGCTCCAACAGGTGTACCATCAAGCAAAATAATCCTTTTATCTCCTTTTCGTACTGCCTCTAAATAGCGCTGAACAATAAAAGGTTCGTGATAAATTTCTGCAAACATTTCTAACAATGATGCTAAATTGCGATCATCTTGTCTTAAATAAAAAATACCAGCGCCCCCATTCCCATAAAGTGGTTTAACAATAATATCGCCAAATGTCTCTCTAAAAGCTGTTATTTCTTCAATATCTTTGGTAATTAATGTTTCTGGCATCAGATCAGAAAATTCAGTAACAAAAATTTTTTCTGGACTGTTGCGTACCCATGCAGGATCATTCACAACGAGTGTTTTAGGATGAATACGCTCTAACAAATGAGTTGTTGTGATATAATTGAGATTAAAAGGTGGATCTTGGCGTAAAAGAACCACATCCATATCTGTTAATTCCGTACGAACAGGCTTTTCTAATCGATAGTGGCTTCCCTCTTTATCATGTACAATCAATGGCTCTAGTCGTGCAATCACACAACCATCGTATAGAGATAAACGATCTGGTGTATAATGGAAGAGAGAGTGTCCACGTTCTTGGGCTGCTAAAGCGAGTGCAAATGTCGTATCTCCTTGAATCCGAACTGTTGAAATATGATCCATCTGAATGGCAATTTTCATAAATAAATCCTCTCTATCCTAAAAGCAGACTGGTCTATGCATCATAAACTTAGTAAACAATAAAAGAACTATGACAAGAGAAAATTTATGACACAAGAAACAGATATAAAATTAAACAACAAAGAAATCGAACGCTATGCACGCCACATCATTTTGCCTGAGATTGGTGGTGCAGGGCAACAAAAGCTAAAAACAGCACGTGTTCTTGTTGTAGGCGCGGGTGGTCTTGGTGCTCCTGTCTTAACCTATTTGGCTGCCGCAGGTGTTGGAACCCTTGGAATTGTCGATAACGACATCGTTTCACTTTCCAATTTACAACGCCAAGTTATTCATAAAACAAATGCAATCAACAAAAGCAAAACAGACAGTGCTGAAACCACTATAAAAGCAATAAATCCCCATGTTGTAGTTAAAAAACACACCCTACGCTTAGATAAAAGTAATGTGGATAAACTGCTCAATGCTTACCACATCATTGTTGATGGAAGTGATAATTTTACCACACGCTATCTTCTCGCTGATCACGCTGCCCAATGCAAAAAACCTCTAATAAGCGGTGCTGTAGAACGTTTTAATGGCTCATTAACGGTCCTTATGCCGTATAAAGACAATAATCCTCACTATCGCGATTTATTTCCCACCCCTCCAGCTCACGGGACTATCCCAACATGCGCTGAAACTGGAATCATCGGTGTTTTACCTGGCGTTATTGGGACCCTACAAGCAATGGAAGTTATTAAAATGATCACAAACATCGGAGAGCCATTAGTAGGAAAGATTCTTCTCTATAATGGATTATTAGCGCAATTTAATATTATTACTTATAAACGCTCAAATTATAAAGAAAATACCATAGTTATTAAGAAGCTTGGAGAATCATGATTATGTCCTCTCTTCCACTAATTTTTAGCACTCTCGCAATATGTATTGAAATACTAATTAATTTTATCGCAAGTCATCGAAACATTGTAACCAATGAAACCTATTAAATTTATCACAAATATGGCAAACCTTTTGTGAAAAAATAATTCTCTATAATGGATTATCAGCATAATTTCATGTCATCGTCTATAAATGGACAGAGACTCGTGGGAACGCAGCTGCTATCAGTATTCTTGTGTAAAAAATTTTCGACGTAGATAAAAATACAATCAGCAGAACTCTATTCAACTATTTTACTATTCACACATAAAAATTGTTTCACATGAAAGTGCTTACTTCAAACCATAACCTATAAATAAATAATTTAAGTCATATTTTAGTGATCGATACTATAAAAGGTCAATGATCTGTCCGTACATCTCTAACCTCAAGAGAAAACGTCTATTCATCGAGCATCATAAAATGCAGCTTAGGATTATTGCACGTATAAGAACAATCAATTGTCTCTGTTCATAAGAAAAATACATGGGACTTGATGTAAAAGTACATAGGGATTGATGTGTATAGAAGGATTGAGATAAACCTCATGGAGAGCTTTAATTACATAATTATTGCATTCAGAAGCAGAAAGCTGCGGCTCATGAATTGATAATCCTTCAGCAATAATTTCACAGACAAGTATATGTAGAAAAAGTGAAGCACACAAATCTTGAAAACCAATCCACAGACGACAGCGTAAAGAGTGCATTTTTATAAAAGATCTCTTTAAAATAAGCGAGTAAATATGCAATGTTAAATATGTTCTGTTTTGCGTGAGGGGCGTTCCCCCCTAACAAAACATCAATAAGAGCTCTTTTTATAAAACTGTGAAACTAAAATTACAAAAAAATCAGACTTCTTTCTAAAATTAACATCTATGGTATAAGTTAATTTGGCTCGTTCGCTTTATTATTATCCATTGGTAAAGGAACAGGATGATCGGATAAACTGCGTAAATAAAGCAAGAGATCGGCACGATCTTGGTCATTTTTAATTCCACGAAAAGACATAATGGTCCCAGGAAAAGCTTCACGTGGAGAATGTAAATAACGATCTAACGTTACAAAATCCCATTTTTGATCAGAATGAGCACGTAATGCCCGTGAATAAGCAAAACCTGCTGCTGATGCCAAAGGGCGGTTAACAATCTCCCAGAGAACTGGACCAACACGCCCTGCTTCATTGCGTCCAGATGTGTGGCATATGGCACATTGGCGAAAAACTTTACGGCCATTTTCAAAATTGCCTTGTTGAAGGCGGCTATTTAGTGATAGGGAAACATCAGGTGCTTTTTGTTTTTCTTGAAATATATCATTCTTGGCAACTGTATGATGATATTGGACTGATGTAGGATGATCATAAACTATATTGCTGAGTGTGAAAATCCCCACAATAGCGACCAGCACACATAAACAAGCACAAATAAAATAAATAAATCTCGAGCGATTCATAAAAACTCAAATGTTCACGGTTTTATTACCATTTTTAGTTTAAGCTTTTTCTTTATAACACACAACATCATAAATGCATCACAGATGACATTGGGAATCTTACAATGGCTCTTGAACCAATTATTCTTATTCCTGCCCGTATGGGCTCAACCCGTCTTCCTCAAAAAGCTCTCGCTGAAATTGGCGGAAAACCGATGATTGTTCATGTCGTAGAACAAGCCAAAAAAGCTGGAATAGGACGTACAATCGTTGCAACAGATCATAATGATATCGCTAAAGCTGTTGCAGATTATGGGCATGAATATATCATAACACGAGGTGATCATAAGTCTGGATCTGATCGTATTTATGAAGCTTTAGTGCGCATTGATCCTGAACAACGCTACAACGCCATTTTAAATATACAAGGTGACTTACCAACAATCATGCCTCGTGAAATCATTCGTGCGCTAAGCCCTTTAGAAAATAGCTTTACTGATATTGCAACCTTGGGTGCCAAAATCATTGAAGAAAATGAAACAAGAGATCCCAATGTTGTCAAAATCATTGGTACACCGCTTTCTCAAAATCGCCTTCGTGCTCTTTATTTTACGCGCGCCAAAGCACCTTATGGAGAGGGTCCTCTTTATCACCATATTGGAATATACGCCTATAGGCGCGAAGCACTTGAGAAATTTGTATCATTCAAACCCTCACCACTTGAGAAACGTGAAAAACTTGAACAATTACGTGCATTAGAAAACAATATGCGTATCGATGTGGAAATAGTCGATACAATTCCCTTAGGTGTAGACACACAACATGATCTCGATAGAGTTTGTGAGATTTTAGCATGAAAATACTTAAAAAAACCAATAAAATTTCTTTCCAAGGAGAATACGGCGCTAATTCCCATATTGCTTGCTCCAATATGTTCCCCAATATGGATGCTGTTCCCTCTGCTACTTTCGAAGACGCCCTTAATTTAGTGGAAAGCGGGAAAGCTGATCTTGCTATGATCCCTATTGAAAATACCCTTGCGGGACGCGTTGCAGACATTCATCATCTTTTACCACAGTCATCTCTTTATATTATTGATGAATATTTTTTACCTATCCATTTTCAACTCATGGTTTTGCCCGGCGTTACACATGACGAAATTAAAACCGTCCACAGCCATACGCATGCCCTTGCACAATGCCGAAAAATCATACGAAACAACGGTTGGAAACCTGTTGTTTCTGCTGACACCGCTGGAGCTGCAAAATTTATTAAAAAAAATGCTAAACGTTCACAGGCTGCCTTAGCACCTTTAATCGCAGCAGAACTCTATGGACTTGATATTATTGAAAGAGATGTTGAAGATAACCCTCATAATATTACCCGTTTTGTCATCCTTTCACGCTCCAAACGACATGTCCCCAAACCTCAAAATGGCGAAAAAATCATCACCAGTCTTCTTTTTCGAGTGCGCAATGTCCCCGCTGCTCTCTATAAAGCTATGGGAGGATTTGCAACGAATGGTATCAATATGACAAAATTAGAAAGCTATCAAATTGGTGGAAATTTCAATGCAACACAGTTCTTTGTTGATATTGAAGGACATCCTGAAGACCCGATGATGAAACTTGCCTTAGAAGAATTATCTTTCTTTTCTGCAGAACTGCGTATTATCGGTACTTATCCAGCACAAAACGATCGAACATCGTATATATAAAAGCAATTAAGCTGCTATCATTTTTTGTTGATATCAAAAAGCATCGTAAAAATTTCATAATGCAACGTATCTTGAAAGAGCTCGTTTTTTTCTACTCAACACCCTTCATAAAAACTGAAGAAGAAAAAACGGCTCATAAAAGAATATATAAATTATTTCCATAATATTTTCTCACAAATTATATCATGATAAAAAGCACTTCAACTTGTATAAAAACCAGTGTAAAAAAACACAGTAACCAAAAATAAAAACGCTTGTACCATCTATTTCCTTTTATATATTCAAAGAGAGCTTCTTGAGAAAAGTCATTTCCTCTGACAATATTCCAATAAAGATAACGAACTTCTAAATTAGCTCTCAAAACAATTCAAATTATTATACATAATAGAGCATTCAAATCTCTTAGATTAATGTCATTCTAAACATGGTTTAAAACTAGAAAATGCAACTTAGCCCTGATTTTAGCGTTAAGTTTGAGCTTTTATCTTTATAAAAATTGATTTATGATTCACCTCACTTTAGAAAAAGGAGAGGATAATGAAAAAAATCTTCATGCAAGGATTATTAGCCGCAAATATTCTCGCCTACTCTAGTGGTGCGTTTGCTGGCTTTGGTGAGAGAAAATGGAATTTTGGGCTGGATGAAAGTGTTGTGATCATCCCATCCGATACAATCCATCAAGGAGCTGAATACTCTTGTAGTATCTTTGAACCGAAGAAAGTATCCTTTACTTTATCATACTCTACCCCTTCTGATTTAAACAAATTGAGAATTGCTGTTGATGATGAAAAGAAAATAACCCATGATAAAGAAAAGAAGATCTTTATCCTAAAAAATATAAAATCTCTTCATATAAGTTTTCCTTCGTCAGGACATTATATTTTTAAAAATATTACGAAGAAAAAAGTTGTTGGAACAAATTGTGACACAGGAGATTATGATTAACAATATTTCTATAACATCTAAATTTGAGTAGAGTTATTCTTTTTTAGGTATTTTTTTCAAAATAGGGCATAATGAGCCATTAAAACTAATCGCTGAAAAGCTTATTTTTGTACTAATATGGCAAACCTTAAGCTGCTTATAAGGTTAGATATTAAAGAACTTTTGCGAAAACTAAATGACTAAAATTAAATTGTTCTGTATTTTCTACTATCAGAGCTATTTTTTTAATAAGAATATAACTTCTATCTTTGCAACTGCTTTATTTTAAGTACTATAAAGCACATCGTACCCAAATCACTTAGATAAACAGAAAAGTAAAATTTGCTCTACAGATGCATTCCTCACTGCACTTTAAGTCATACTCATTCAGCTTTTTATAAAAATTATCTCGCTTTTCCCTCCTTATTAAAGAATATAATTATCTGAAACTATAAAATGTCGCTTATATCGAATAAGAACCATTTTTATGCTTATAAAATCAGTACCCCCTTATTTCTATAGCGTTTAATGTTGCATCTTCTCTTGCATGAGTACAGTCTCTTAAAAATATATGAAACCTTTTCTCAAATAATAAAAATTCATATATTGATCCATCTTGTGATAAACATCAATGTTTTTTAATTAAAAGAACAAGCACGCAAAAAAAGAGCGATAACATCTACTCAGTATTTATATACGTTAAAAGAAAAAATATTACATATTTGATATTCTCATTCACTATAGAAATGAAGTGGTTCTCTTATAAGATATTTAATATATTGACTTATCATTATAAGAGTTCGATTTTTTATACTGAATTACAACCACAAATAAAGTAAGATCCTCCCATCTTAAATCTCATATTGAATCCATTAAAATCGTTTCCTTGAAAGTTACAAATGGGAGTGGTGTGTGAGTAAAAACGATTAAAAAAGGAATAAAAATGCTTCTTATAAAGCCTCTCAAGTGCAAGGGATCGCAACATTGGGAGTTGTTAAGTAGTATGAGGGCTAAAATTTATACTTTTATTAAGCATAAAAAAGATAGTGCACAATGGACTTATATCTCAAGGAGAGTATGTATACTATTTATGAGTGGCGTTTGAAATATAGTTAAGAGTATTGAGCAATCGCTCTTTAAAAAGCCTGTGAATGTATAACATTAAATGTATTCTGTTTGGGATGTTCTGTTTTGTATAGAGGAGCAACACCATTAAAGCAATATTTTATAATTATTTAAATAGCACTCTTCCCCCTAACTTTCAAATGTTAGCCAATTACATGATCTATCTGCTTTATTTGCTTCTTTGACTGTTGTAAATTTTTGATGATTCAATTTCGTAGTTTTAGAACAGATGTATCTATCCTAAAACTCTTACATGTTTCAGCGAATGAGAATAATTATACATTCAGACTATCTTAAGCGAAAAAATATTTTCATACCAAATAAATATGAAGAGCTACTGCTATAAAAACTGGTAAATCCACAATCTCTTTGTTGTTTATATGTCAATAAATTAAACGCAAAGGAAAATTCTTCGTCGTTCTTAGGATATTTTTCGTTTCTGATCTTGATTTTTCATTCCAAATCGACAATATGAGCTTGGGAGGTTGGTGGTGGACGGACTACTCGCCAACTGGGTCAGGTCTGGAAAGAAGCAGCCCCAACGAGTTCTGGTACGGGTCATCGTTCCAACCTCCTATTTTGCTGAAGAAATTATTTTTTATGCTGTCTTTTAGCGAGGTATTTTTAATCTTCAGAGCAGCATTTGTATGCAGCAAATAAAGGGGTTTTGTTATTTTTAAACAAATTGTCCCATAAATAATTTGATTAAGAAAAAATCCTTTTATATGAGACTACAGTATTGATCTATGCTTTTGTATTATCAAAATGTACGCATAAAGAACTTCGAAGTTGGAAATACTCATGGAAAATTTACCGGTAGAAACAGCCTATCGTGTTCTTGCTCGTAAATATCGACCCCAAAACTTCTCTGACCTCATTGGTCAGGAAGCTATGGTGCGTACTCTCACCAACGCCTTTGAAAAAGGTCGTATTGCACAAGCGTGGATGTTAACAGGGATTCGTGGCGTAGGTAAAACCACAACAGCACGTATTTTGGCACGTGCGCTTAATTATAAAACAAAAGATATTGATCAACCAACAACTGTATTGGACTCTCTTGGTGAACATTGCACACAAATTATCGAAGGACGCCATATTGATGTTATAGAAATGGATGCCGCTTCTCATACGGGCATTGATGATATTCGTGAAATTATTGAACAAATACGCTATCGTCCTGTTTCTGCACGCTATAAGGTTTATATTATCGATGAAGTACATATGCTCTCAACACAAGCCTTTAATGGTTTATTGAAAACTCTTGAAGAACCACCTTCCCATGTGAAATTTATTTTTGCCACAACAGAAATTCGCAAAGTTCCTATTACAATTCTTTCGCGTTGCCAACGTTTTGATTTACGACGTATTGACTCAAAAGCTTTGAGTGCACATTTGCGTCAAATTGCGAAATATGAAAAGGTAGAAGTAGAAGATCAAGCACTCTCTATGATTGCCCGTGCTGCAGAAGGATCTGCACGTGATGCATTATCCATTTTTGATCAAGCAATCGCCCATAGCAATGGCAATGTTAATGCTATTGCGGTGCGTACAATGTTAGGATTAGCGGATCAAGCACGTATTATTGATCTTTTTGAATTTATCATGAAGGGCGATGTTGTCAATGCGTTACATGAATTACGCAGTCAATATGAAGCAGGTGCTGATCCTCTTACTATATTGACAGAACTAGCCGATTTTAATCATCTGGTCACACGTTTACGTTTTACACCAGAAATAGTGGAAGATTTCTCTCTGACTGAAGAACAACGTTTAAGAAGTTTAGACTTTTCAAAAAAACTTTCCGTTCCTATTTTATCCCGAAACTGGCAAATGTTACTCAAAGGTTTACAGGAAGTTAATCAAACTGCACGTCCTCTTCAAGCCGCTGAAATGCTTTTAATTCGTCTTGCTCACACGGCTGACTTACCAACTCTTGATGAGGCTTTAAAAAAGCTTACGCAAGAAAAAACGCCTCTCACACTGGTTAAAAACTCTTCTCATCAAGAATCTACAAATGCAAATAATATAACAAAAGAAACAATGGTCGGAGCCCATGCTTCCTCGAGCGTTTCAAATACATTACTCGATCAATCAGATTTAAAAAGCTCTTTGAAAAACCAATTAGATCATTCCTTACAACCAGAAAATTTAGTTAAAAATCAAAACCATGACAAAATCAGCGCCCAAGAAGTAACAGAAATTCTAGAAACTTCTCAATCTACTGATCTTTCTGAAAAGATTGCAAATTTATCGCATTCTGTCACGCAAACAACAGAAAAGATTACTGAACCTAAAACTCTCGTGATTAATTCTTTGCACGATATTGTTCAATTAGCCGAACAGCATAATGACGTTCCTTTCAAACTCCTTGTTAAAGAATTTGTTCATCCTGTTTCTTTTGAAGCTGGGCATATTACCTTGAGACTTTCTGAAAATACCCCACAATTTCTTGCTCATGATATAGAAAAAAAGATATCTCAATGGACTGAAAAACGCTGGACAATAACTTTTGTTAATGAAGGAGGTGGCCCAACCTTACAGGAGGAAAGTATAGCGATTCAAAAGACTCTTTTTTCCAATGCAGAAACAGATCCTGATATCGCGAAAATCCTCAATCATTTCCCAGAAGCAAAAATTGTCGATATTCGACTCAATAAAGAAGAAAATGATCTTGATTTACTCTCCAATACCTTTAAAAATGCTGATATTTTTAAAAATAAAAATGATATCAATGATGAATAAGGATACCTATTCCTATGCGTGAAATGATGAGCATGATGAAAAAAGCCAAAGAAATGCAAGAAAAAATGCAGAAGATTCAGGAGGAAATAGCTAATCTGCAAGCTGTGGGCACTGCAGGGGGTGGTCTCGTCAATATCACTTTAAATGGCAAAAATATTATAACAGCAATTCAAATTGATCCTTCATTACTCAAACCTGAGGAAGGTGAAATTCTTGAAGATCTCATTATGGCAGCTTATAATGAAGCAAGAACAAAAATCGAAGTTGCAATAGAAGAAAAAACCAAAAGTATGACCGCAGGGCTACCACTCCCATCAGGTTTCAAACTTCCATTTTAATGAAACGGTTTTTTCCCGTGAGACAAAAATATGTCTAAATACATTGCAGGACCTGAGATTGAACGTCTCATTCAGATTTTATCACGGTTACCAGGTCTTGGTCCACGTTCAGCACGTCGTGCTGCGCTTCATCTTATCAAAAAAAAGGAGACATTGCTGGAGCCTTTGGGAGCGGCTATACAAGCAGCTATCGAAAAAGTCGGTATTTGTTCTGTTTGTGGAAATGTCGATACCATTGATCCTTGTTCAATTTGTACAGATTTGCGCCGCGATGATACAACAATCATCGTTGTTGAGGATATTGCTGATCTGTGGGCCCTTGAGCGCGCAAAAACTTTAGCCGCACGTTATCATGTGTTGGGTGGACGACTCTCCCCCTTAGATGGAATAGGTCCTGACGAACTCAACATTGCCACCTTAATACAGCGTGTTGTACAAAACCCTATTACGGAGATTATTCTTGCTGTCAATGCGACTGTCGAAGGTCAAACAACTGCTCACTATATCACTGATCAGCTTTCTAATTTTCCAGTTAAAATTACGCGACTTGCTCATGGTGTTCCTGTAGGAGGTGAGCTTGATTATCTTGATGATGGAACTTTAGCAGCAGCTGTACAAGCAAGAACAAATCTTTAAAGCTTTTTCTTCTTAACCTTTAGCTCTTTAATGACGGGGGAATATTAAAATGATAAAGAAAAATCTCTCACTTTTAAACGACTTTGGTCCTGGTGTTTTAGTATGTTTACTCATATCAGCCTTAGCTTATGGCTTAGAAGTTGTAGAAAAACAGCTTTTCACGGAAGCGTGGCTTGAAAGCCTTGTTTTGGCAATTCTTCTAGGATCAATTATCCGTAGTTGTTTTTCTTTGCCAACATATTTTCAAAAAGGTATCACCTTTTGTGCAAAAACACTTCTCGAAATTGCTATCGTTCTTCTAGGAGCAAGCATTAGCATTAACGCAGTCCTTTCAGCTGGTTGGAATTTGCTTGCTAGTATCATATTCGTGATATTCGTAACAATTATCCTGAGCTTTGCCATCGGCCGACTTTTCGGGCTTTCTACACATTTGGCAATGCTGGTCGCTTGTGGGAATGCTATTTGTGGCAATTCAGCTATTGTCGCCGTTGCACCTGTTATAAAAGCAAAACATGACGATGTAGCCGCATCAATTGCCTTCACTGCTCTTTTAGGAATTCTTATTATTTTATTTCTACCCTTTTTACATCCATCTCTGAATTTGTCATTTAGCCAATATGGTGTGCTTGCTGGCATGGTTGTGTATGCTGTACCACAGGTTTTAGCAGCAACAGCACCTATCTCTTTTCTAAGTGTTCAAATTGCAACAATTGTCAAATTAGTACGGGTTCTCATGTTAGGCCCTGTTATTTTTACTCTATCAATCATTTATCGCCGATCAGCAGAAACACGCTTGCGTTTACATACCCTCGTCCCATGGTTTATCATTGGCTTTATTATCATGATGCTTGTTCGCTCAAGTGGTCTTATCCCTGAAAAGGCTATCAATCCCATCAAATTTATTGCCCAGTTGTTTACTGTTATCTCAATGGCTGCACTAGGATTAGGTGTTGATATCCGATCACTAAAAAAAGCAGGATGGCGCGTCATTTTGGCTTCAACCTGCTCCATAATTATTCTCGGTATTTGTAGCCTTCTTATGATACAATTGAATGATTTAAATCATATAACATTTTAAATGTGCATTGATTATTATTTTTTCAACGTAGTATACAATCAACCCAAAGTCCTCATTATTATTAAAATCAGTTCTTTCATAAACCAGAAAAAGTTCTAAAATACTGCTCATTATTCTATACAAAAAATTGAAAGAGCTGATATTTAAGTGAAAACTGTCAAATGTGCTTTTCAGTCCATAATGATTTGCAACAGGGTAGTATCAAAATACGTAACTCATGCAAAACAATGCCATTTCTTTCATCTGCTCTCATTACGCTGAGTTTTTTATATAAAGACGGATAGAATATGTTCTTATTTGGAAAAAATGTGGGGTCATAACTTTTCCTCTTTTAAATTACTTTTACTTACTATGTAATACAAGTGGCATCAAAGTACTATTTGATAGCTTACAAGTTGTGACAACCCTTACATTTAAACGATTCGTGAAGGAGTTTTTATTCTTTTCTTCAACAGTTTTGATTCATACGCTAACTCCGCTTGTAATATACAAGCTAATAACTTTAATTGTTTCACCATAAGTAGACTTAAAATAAGAGAATCTTACAATACTCAAGGTACTCATTCAAAAAGTGATAAAAATAAGGATTAAATCAACATCTCGTTCTATCCCATAAAAAGATATTGTTGCTTATTGGCACTAGTAACTTTCTTACAAATGAAATATACGATAATGAAAAGATTAAAAATACAGCAGGACTTTTATTTATCGTTTTATTCAACTAAAATATTTTTATGCTTATCCTTGCTATAGATACTGCTTCAATTTATTGTGCTGTTGCGCTTATTCGTCATAAATCTGTTATTGCGCGTATCAATGAACGCATGAACAAAGGACATGCCGAAAAAATTATTGGGCAGATTACACAAATAATGAAACAAGCCAATATGACGCTTGATCAAGTTGAGCGTATTGCTGTCAATATTGGACCTGGATCATTTACTGGTGTACGTGTCGGTGTTGCAACAGCGCGCGCTTTGGCATTAGCACTTGAAATACCAGCTGTTGGAGTGAGTGCTCTTGAAGCGTTAGCAGCACAAGTTATAAACAATAAAAGTACAGCATCGGCAATTACTGTTGTCATTGAAGCAGGGAGAGGGATGTTCTACCATCAAAATTTTCATAATGATCTCACACCTTTGGGAGAGCCGGGATTAAAAACAATTGAAAATATCCTCGAAGATTTGCCAAAAAAAACCCGACTGACTGGCCCAGCTGCTGATGTCGTTGTGGAGCATATTAAAAACCATAAAATACACGAAAAAATTGTCCTAGAAAAAATCCCCTGCGAAGCGGCCGATATTGTAAACTATGCTTATCTTGCTGCAAACAAACAATCAAAAAATTCACCTCGCCCACTCTATCTACGCAGCGCTGATGCAAAACAACAAACCAATTTTTCTTTACCACAAAAAAAATAATGCCCAAATTTTCATTGACAAAAAAGAATTTTGGAATTGCTCCGCTACAAGTTAATGATAGTGCTTCTCTTCATCAAATTCATCAGCATTGTTTTACCCCTTCTTGGGAAAAACAAGCTTTTGATAATTTCTTAACAGATCACTCTATCTTCGGATACAAAGCTTTTCTCATTGATCACTCTGATCAAATTTTAGGCTTTTGCCTATGCCGTCTCATCCTTGATGAAGCAGAAATCATCACAATTGCTGTTCATCCTCATTATCGTCAAAAAGGAATTGGTACCTTTCTTATCGATCGTACAGTTCACCATCTTCACGACAAGGGCGCTATAAAATTATTCTTGGAAGTAGAAGCCACAAATCTTTCTGCTTTGAACCTTTATCAACGCTTTGAATTTCAAAAAATTTCTGAACGTCTTGCCTACTACGCGTCAAAAAATGGTCGTGGTGATGCAATTATCATGCAAAAAACTTTTAAGCAAATAGATTGAGATTTGTGTAAAAAACATTTACACATGCGCTATGAATAAAGTAAATCCTAAAAATACGCCTCCTGTTGCTCCTAAAAAGGTTTTTATCAAAACCTATGGATGTCAAATGAACGTTTATGATAGCCAACGGATGACTGATAGCCTCAGTTCGCAAGGCTATGTGACAACACAAATTCCCAATGATGCCGATCTTATTCTTGTTAATACCTGTCATATTCGTGAAAAAGCAGCAGAAAAACTTTATTCTGATCTTGGTCGTTTGCGCGTTATGCGTCAAGAGCGCACACCTGATAAACCCCTGATGGTTGGTGTAACAGGTTGTGTTGCACAAGCTGAGGGAAGTGAAATCTTGCGCCGTGCTCCAACAGTGGATCTTGTTATTGGTCCGCAAATGTATCATCGCTTGCCAGAATTGTTAGAAAAAGCCAAACAAGGGAAAAAAATTATCGAAACAGACTATGCTGTTGAAGATAAATTTGCTCATTTGCCGCCCCATAATAAACATGCAGTAAGAAAACGAGGTGTTAGCGCATTTTTAACAGTACAGGAAGGTTGCGATAAATTTTGCACTTTTTGTGTTGTTCCTTACACACGCGGTGCTGAAATATCACGGTCTGTCGAGCAAATTACCGAGGAAGCCCTTCAACTCATCGAAGCGGGTGTCAAAGAAATTACGCTGCTTGGACAAAATGTCAATGGTTGGCATGGACAAAGTGCTGATGGCAAAACTTGGCGTCTTGGCGATCTTCTTTATCATCTCGCAAAACTCGATGGTTTAAAGCGTTTGCGTTACACAACCAGCCACCCACGTGATATGGATGATAGCCTTATTGCCGCGCATCGAGATCTTGATATGTTAATGCCTTACCTCCATCTTCCTGTTCAATCAGGTTCAGATCGCATCTTAAAAGCCATGAACCGACAACACAAAAGCTCTCATTATCTTCATCTTATCGAAAAAATTCGAACCGCACGGCCAGATATCGCCTTTTCAGGCGATTTTATTGTAGGGTTTCCAGGAGAAACAGATGAAGACTTTGAAGAAACCATTGAACTTATTCAACAAGTACAGTACAGTTCAGCTTATTCTTTTAAATATTCCCCCCGTCCTGGAACAGTGGGAGCCACAATGAAAAATCATGTTGATGAATCTGTAAAAGATGCCCGACTTCAACATTTACAAGCCCTTCTCCTTGAGCAACAAAATGCGTTTTTGCGTTCTAAAATTGATCAAAAAACGAACGTTCTCATCGAAAAACCTGGACGTCACTCAGGGCAAATGGTAGGGCGTTCCCCTTGGCTTTTACCTGTTGTTGTCGATACAGAAGCCTCTACAGGTAGCGTGATAGAAATTCATATTAAAAATGCAAGCTCAAACAGTTTTGTTGGTGAAGTGACAAATAGATAAACATGCCTCTAATACCTTGTTCAAAAATAAATATTTTGGAAAACTCTTTTATTTTAAAAGCAAATGATTACATCTAAAGCGTGCACTTTTTGTAAAAATTGTCTTTTATAAAGTTTACTTAACAAAATGTGCAATATTTATGTAAATATGGAGAATAGGCTGAAAGCTTCAACCGAAAAAATAAAGCGTATTAAAGAAAAAGTAAATATGTCCCTTGAAAAGGCTGATACCTTGAAACAAACAAGCGCTTCAGATGTGAGCCAAGTTGTTTTGATTTTCGAAAATAATAAATATGCAAAAGCAGTTTTTGGTAAATTTGACGAAAATCTCGCTTATATCGAAAAAAAACTCGAACTTAGTATTCATCCGCGTGGTAATGAAGTCTTAATCCGTGGAAATATTTCTGTTATAAAACGTGCGCAATATGCATTGCAGCAGCTTTATGAACGTGCCAAAACACATCAAGAGCTCACTTTATCAGATATAAAAGGAGCGATTGCTATGGCAAATATACCAAAGAAGCAGAAAGAAGACACAATAACACACAAATCTGCAACGAAACGTATAGCAGCTCGGTTGAGTACCCATAAAAAAATAATTCATGCAAGAACTCCAACACAAGACGCTTACATAAGTGCTATGGAGCATACTGAACTTGTGTTTGGTGTAGGACCAGCAGGAACAGGAAAAACGTATCTTGCTGTTGCTCATGCTGCAATGCTTCTAGAACGTGGTATCATTGAGCGAATTATTCTCTCACGTCCGGCTGTTGAAGCTGGAGAACATCTTGGTTTTCTTCCCGGTGATCTCAAAGAAAAAGTCGACCCATATTTACGACCACTTTATGATGCTCTTTATGATATGATGCCCGCTGAAAAAATAGAACGCATTTTAGCCTCTGGTGTCATAGAAATTGCTCCTCTCGCCTTTATGCGCGGACGAACACTTGCCCATGCTGCTGTTATTCTTGATGAGGCACAAAATACTACGCCCATGCAAATGAAAATGTTCCTCACACGTCTTGGAGAAGGAACACGTATGATTGTTACCGGTGACGTAAGCCAAATTGATTTGCCTACAGGGCAAAAATCAGGTCTCATTGAAGCAATTCGCATTCTTTCAAATGTAGAAAATATTGCAATTGTGCATTTTGATGAAAAAGATGTTGTACGCCACCCACTTGTTGCTGCTATCGTTCGTGCTTATGATCGTGATTCCGAAATACAAAATAAAAAAAAATCATTCGCATGCGATGCATTAAAAAATGAATTTGATTCATCATGATTATTATTGATATAATGATTAAAAGCGCAGGGTGGAATGATGAGAAAATGCTTTATAATATCACTGAAAAAGCATTAATGGCAACTATGTATCATGTTTCATTGGAAAATGTTGTAAGCGAGATTAGCCTGCTTTTTACGGATGATGAACATATGGCACAAATCAATGCACAATGGCGCAACAAAAACAAATCTACTAATGTATTATCCTTTCCTGCTTTTCCACTTAAAGCTGGAAATCGACCTGGTCCCATACTCGGTGATATTATTATTGCCCGAGAAACTGTTGTTTTCGAAGCAGAGAAAGAAGGAAAAACATTTCAAGACCATTTAACACATATGATTGTTCATGGTATCTTGCATCTGCTTGGTTATGACCATGAAACTGATGATGAAGCATATAAAATGGAAAAGCTCGAAAGAGAAATTCTTCAAAAGCTTTCCATAAAAGATCCTTACGCATAATTGTCTATCAATGATAAAATTTAACTTTTAAAATCAATATTACCAGCATACCATTTAAAGCCTCTTATTTATCTATTATAAAAAAGAAAGTCTAGAAGATTTCAAAACCATGGCAAACAAAATAAATGCACAAAATAATAGTCAAGCATCTTCTAATAATGAAAAAGACCCCTCTCAGCAGACGAATCATACAGAGAAATATTCCCTGATGAATCAT
Organism: Bartonella sp. AP65SXKL; assembly: GCF_042195725.1. Lineage (NCBI taxonomy): Bacteria > Pseudomonadati > Pseudomonadota > Alphaproteobacteria > Hyphomicrobiales > Bartonellaceae > Bartonella > Bartonella sp. AP65SXKL. Next base: position 85,626 of record NZ_JBHIOW010000006.1, on the reverse strand, counting down.
TTATTTTCATTCTTACGGGGTCGTAATTGTGCATCTACGTCACTGCGCGATGATCTTACCGTTGCACTCACGACTAACAATGAAAAAGATACCGCCCTCTTCTCACCTGAAGAACGTACTATGCTGCATAACATTTTACGCTTACGTGAAGCACGCGTGGATGATGTTATGATACCTCGTTCTGAAATCGAAGCATTAGAAATAAACACCTCTCTTGGAGAAACCCTTAAATGTTTTGCAAAAATTGGTCATTCTCGTATCCCCGTTTATGCTGAAACTTTAGATGATCCGCGCGGCATGATCCATATCCGCGATATTCTTAACTACATCACTCGCTTTATTATCAACCCAACAAAAACCGAACAAAAATCTGATTTGCTTCAATTAAACCATACAGACTTGCATACTCCAATCGGTGAATTGGATTTGATCCGAACAGTTCTCTTTGTTCCCAGTTCTATGCTTGCAAGCAAATTATTAACACGGATGCAAACTACACGAACTCAAATGGCTTTAGTTATTGATGAACATGGAGGAACAGATGGTCTCGTTTCAATGGAAGATATTGTTGAGTTAGTCGTTGGGGATATCGAAGATGAACATGATAATGTCGACAATGCTATCGTACGTGAACCAAATAATAAATGGCTCGTTGATGCAAGAACTGAACTAGAAGATGTGGAGAAAGCTCTTGGTCCTGATTTTATCGTAGGGGAATATGGTGATGAAGTTGATACTATTGGTGGTTTGATCGTCTCAATTCTTGATCGCATTCCTGCTAAAGGTGAAATTGTCGAAGCTGTACCTGGCTATAGATTTCGTATTTTAGAAGCTGATAAACGCCGGATTAAACGATTGCGCATTTTTCGCATTCCCAAAAATGAGAATCTTGAGAACAATGCCATCCCTAAAGAATAGTCCAGTATTTTTAAACAATTTCATCGTTTTTTTGTTCTCTGTTACAGGCTGGAAGCGCCAAGCATGGATATTTCTGTGTGGTGCTCTTACTTCTTTTGCACTTCCACCCTTTTATTTAACGCCTCTTTGCTTTTTAACTTTCCCTCTCTTTATTGTTTTACTTGACTCAATACGGGCCACCAAAAACAATAAAAAACATTTTTTTACTTACGCTTTAAGCTGTGGAACCTTTGGTTTTAGTTATTTTATTTGCGGCCTTTGGTGGCTATGCAATGCTTTGTTAACAGATCCAGATTCTTTTGGTTGGGCAGTCCCATTAGCCATTTTATTCCCTCCACTCTACCTTTCTCTTTATTGGTTTTTTTCTGGTTTCATTGTCGGTTTATTATGGACAAAAGGAATAGCACGCTTTTTTGTTTTAGCCTTTGCATTAGGATTATCCGAGTGGTTGCGTGCGTTTTTATTCACAGGATTTCCATGGAATTCTCTTGGCTATACAGCCATGCCAACCCCAATGTTCATGCAATCTGATGCAATCGTAGGACTTTACGGAATGAATATTCTTGCTGTCTTAGCCTACAGTTTGCCAACTGTTTTATTAACGGATGAAAAAAAGAAAGTGGCACTTTCTCTTTGCTTATCACTTATATTCATTCACTGTGGTTTTGGGTTTTATCGTCTTCATACTATAGAAAACACAACTGAAGATCAAAAAAGTGCTTATTGGGTGCGCATTGTTCAACCGTCCATCCAACAAAATATAAAATTGCGTGATAATACACGAGAATCTATGTTGGAAGCACATATGAAGCTAAGTGCAACGCCAACAACCGATCAAAATTCAGAACCCGATTTTATCGTATGGCCTGAAGCTTCCGTTCCTTACCTTCTCTATGATAATTCATCTATCACAATGCGCATTGCCTCTCTTTTAAAACCTAAACAATGGGCTATTGTTGGAGCAATACGCGCCAGCAATGATCTACCTCATTCCCAAACACAATATTTTAATACAATTGCAGTCATTAATGCTCAAGGTAATATTTTAAATACTTCCGATAAACTTCATTTGGTTCCTTTTGGTGAGTATCTTCCTTATCAGAATTTATTGAAAAAAATTGGATTGCGTACCCTTGCTGATAATATTGGTGGATATAGTGCTGCAAGTGTGCGCAAAATTGTTACAATGCCAAACGGATTTTCTTATCTACCCTTAATTTGTTATGAAGCAATATTTCCCCATGAAATGACTTTTAAAGGCTCCCCACCTCAAGCAATTATTAATATTACAAATGATGCATGGTTTGGTGTAACACCTGGACCCTATCAACATCTTCAACAAGCACAGCTTCGTGCCGTTGAACTGGGAATCCCCCTCATACGGGCCGCCAATAATGGCATATCAGCTGTTATTGATTCTTATGGACGAATCGTTGTAGCTCTTCGACAAAATGCTGTGGGCATTATTGATTCACAAGTTCCATCATCCATTACCCCTATAGGAAGCAATGAATACAGAACTTTCTCTACTTTTATCTTATTCATCCTTATGCTATTGTGTCGTATTGGTTTTGGTTTTACAAAACAGCTTAAATGATTCAAGTGCCCTTTGTACGGTATTGTGTTGCGTGTACCAGTGATATTGGGAAAAAATATTACATATTGTTTTAATTATATGATAAATCAACTGCGCATAAATATGATGTTGGTTTAGAAGAAAAATGCTGGAAATAAAGAGTTGCATTATGACCGAAACTAGAAAAAAACCTGACCCTATAGATATCTATGTTGGAACTCGTATCCGTTTACGTCGTAATATTTTAGGACTCACTCAAGAGAAACTAGGTGAAAAATTAGGAATTACTTTTCAGCAAATCCAAAAATATGAAAAAGGAACAAACCGTATTGGTGCCAGCCGTCTTCAAGCGATAGCGGAAATTATGGATGTTCCTGTTTCTTACTTTTTTGATAAAGGTATTACCTCCCAACAAGTAGAGGGTTTTGCTGAAAGTGAACACAATTTTATAGACTTTTGTTCTAGCAGCGAAGGGATTCAGCTCATGCGCGCTTTTACAAATATATCTGATGCTAAAGTGCGTCGAAAAATTATTGACTTGGCAAAAGCACTTTCTGAGGAAGATTTGACAAATAAGTTATAAATTAAAATTATATCTTTTCTCTTTTATTCATATACATTTGCATTGACTATTTGCTGTAGAGTTAGCAAATGGTGACGACTTTAGTAAGCAATTGATTAAATCGTTGGTTTTCTTTTTTGAAGGAGTTCCTATGCCGCATCAAGATTATCTTTTTACGAGCGAATCGGTATCGGAAGGACATCCTGATAAAATTTGTGATCGTATTTCCGATGAAATCGTTGATATGATCTATAAAGAAGCTGAAAAGACTGGTACTGATCCATGGTTAGTACGCGTTGCCTGTGAAACTCTCGTCAGTGTCAACCGTGTTGTTATCGCTGGTGAAGTACGTGTTCCCGATACGCTATTAAAAAAAGATAAAAATAAAGAATTCATCTATGATGAAACTAGCTTTCCACTCATTAATCCTACACGTTTTCGTACAGCAGCGCGCCGTGCTATTCGTACCATTGGCTATGAACAAGCAGGCTTCCATTGGAAAACTGTTAAAATTGATGTTCTTTTGCGCCCACAATCAGCTGATATAGCAAGAGGGGTTGATAATGCTACGGATCGGCATGGTGAAGAAGGAGCGGGTGATCAAGGTATCATGTTTGGATATGCTTGCCGTGAAACACCTGATCTCATGCCTGCGCCAATTTATTATGCGCATAAAATTCTCAAACTTCTTGCCGCAGCTCGTCATAAAGGAGAGGGAGAAACTGGAAAATTAGGACCAGATGCTAAAAGCCAAATAACCATACGTTATAAAAATGGAAAACCGATAGAGGTCACATCCATTGTTCTTTCAACGCAGCACCTTGATGAAAGCTGGGATTCCAATAAAGTACGTACAGTGGTTGAACCTTACATTCGCCAAGCTTTACATGACATTCCCATTGCAGCTCAATGTAGTTGGTATATTAACCCAACAGGAAAATTTGTCATTGGAGGCCCTCAAAGCGATGCCGGATTAACGGGACGCAAAATTATTGTGGATACTTACGGAGGTGCAGCACCCCATGGAGGCGGTGCTTTTTCAGGAAAAGATACAACAAAAGTTGATCGTTCTGCTGCCTATGCGGCACGCTATCTGGCTAAGAATATTGTTGCTGCTCATTTAGCAGAGAGATGCACCATTCAACTCTCCTATGCAATTGGTATTGCACAACCTTTATCTATTTATCTTAATCTTCATGGAACAGGAAAAGTCGATGAAAAGGTTATTGAAGAAGCCATCCGCAAAATAATGGACCTTTCACCTACCGGCATTCGAAAACATCTTGACCTCAATAAACCTATTTATGCGAAAACAGCTGCCTATGGTCACTTTGGTCGTAAACCAAAACACGATGGTTCGTTTTCATGGGAAAAAACTGATCTCGTGAAAACGCTTCAAACAATGATCCAAATCCCATGATTAAACATAATATACGTAAGAGTGAAGCATTTTTTGGACGCCGACAAGGAAAACAACTTCGAGACAGTCAGCTTACACGTATACAAATGCTTCTCCCCAGTTTGAATATTGATTTAAATGTCCCTCCTCCCTTAAACCTTACATCCTTATTTTCAAGCAAAGTAAGAGAAATTCGACTTGAAATCGGTTTTGGTGGAGGTGAACATTTACTTCATGAAATGGCATATTTTCCAAAAACCGGTTTTATCGGCGTCGAGCCCTTTATCAATGGCATGGCAAAAATATTGTCGTCTCTTGAACAGCATCAAAACCATCAAAATCGTCTTCGCCTCTATAATGATGATGCTACACGCCTTCTTGATTGGCTCCCTGATAACTCGCTTGATGGAATAGACCTCTTCTATCCTGATCCTTGGCCGAAAAAGAAACACTGGAAACGACGCTTCATCAACATAAAAAATCTTAACCGTTTTGCTCGTGTTCTTAAAATAGGGAAATTTTTGCGCTTTGCTAGCGATATAGACAGTTATGTAAACTGGACTTTGTACCATTGTGCACAACATGATCACTTTGAATGGAAAGCAGAAAGCCCTCAAGACTGGAAACTCCCTTATCCACTATGGAGCGGAACCCGCTATGAAGCAAAAGCTTTACGCGAAGGACGAACGCCTGCCTATCTTACCTTTATCAAGAAATAAATGATCAAGCGCTTTTCTCATAAACAACTTGAAAAATTTTGAATTTAAGAGTATCAATAGTTAAATTCTTGGTCTTATGATGAAGAGTGGGCCGTTGGACCCGCTCTTTTTTAATATCATAAAACTGATGAAACCAACTTGGATAAAATGTATGAACGAAGCTGAAAAAATAAGCAATCTTGACGAACCGCGCCTGTTTGAAGAAGATGGTATCGAAGCACAGGTTGCTGCTCTTGTCATACCACTACTTAAACCTTTAGGTTTTCGTTTGGTTCGTGTGAAACTTCTTGGTCAAAATGGTTTAACACTTCAAATTATGGTTGAACGTGCCGATGGTTCTATGACCATAGAAGATTGTGAAACTGTTAGTCGAACAGTTTCTCCCCTCCTTGATGTACAAAATGTTATTGAACGCAAATATCATTTAGAAATCTCATCACCTGGAATTGATCGTCCATTGGTAAGAAAATCTGATTTTTTTCATTGGCAAGGGCATCTTGCAAAAATTGAAACCAAAATAACAATTGATGGGCGCCGAAAATTTCGTGGGACACTTACAAATATCACGCAAGATGGATTTATTTTAAACACTGATAAAGCTGCTTATGGAGAAGCCATGTATACCCCTATTTCCTTTTGTGATATCATAAATGCGCATTTAGTGCTTACCGATGAGCTTATTCGCGATGCATTGAAACAAAATAAAGATTTAAGTCAACAATTCATTGCCGAAGAGAACGCTAACGACTCTATACAGACGCTCAATTTCAAAAAATAATATCACTGGGAAATACCCATCGTGTGGCACAAAGAAGGAGAAAATTGATGGCTACAAGCGCTAACAGGCTTGAGATTCTGCAAATTGCAGATGCTGTTGCACGTGAAAAGTCAATCGACCGTGAAATTGTCATTTCTGCGATGGCTGATGCTATTCAAAAAGCAGCACGTTCTCGTTATGGTCAAGAAACCAATATTCGTGCTGAAATCAATTCTAAAACAGGTGAAATTAAATTACAGCGCCTGCTTAAAATCGTTGATGTCGTTGAAGACTATACAACGGAAATTACTTTGTCTGATGCTCTCAAACGTCAAGCAGAAGCAAAAATTGGTGATTTTTTTGCTGATCTTTTACCTCCTATGGATTTTGGACGTATCGCAGCACAATCTGCTAAACAGGTTATTGTACAAAAAGTACGCGATGCAGAGCGCGATCAGCAATATGAAGAATTCAAAAATAAAGTTGGTGAAATTATTTCTGGTACAGTTAAGCGTGTGGAATATGGTAACGTCATCGTTGATCTAGGGCGCGGTGAAGCTATTGTTCGCCGTGATGAATTAATTCCTCGTGAATCATTCCGCTATGGAGATCGCATTCGTGCTTTTGTCAATGATGTACACCGTGAAACGCGTGGTCCGCAAATTTTCCTTTCACGCACACATCCCCAATTTATGGTAAAACTTTTCACTATGGAAGTACCAGAAATTTATGATGGTATTATAGAAATCAAATCTGTTGCTCGTGATCCAGGTTCACGGGCTAAAATCGCCGTTGTTTCACGTGATGGTTCCATTGATCCTGTTGGAGCGTGCGTTGGAATGCGAGGAAGTCGTGTACAAGCTGTTGTTGCTGAATTACAAGGCGAAAAAATTGATATTATTCCTTGGTCGCCTGATGCGGCAACATTTGTCGTTAATGCACTGCAACCTGCTGAAGTTTCTAAAATCATCCTTGATGAAGATGCTGAACGGATTGAAGTTATTGTGCCAGATGATCAACTTAGCCTTGCTATTGGACGACGTGGGCAAAATGTTCGCTTGGCTTCACAACTAACAGGATGGAACATTGATATTTTAACAGAAAAGGAAGAATCTGAAAATCGTCAAAAAGAATTTACTGAACGGAGTAAATTGTTTATGGAAGCCTTAGAGGTTGACGAAATGATCGGACAGGTTATGGCATCAGAGGGTTTTTCTTCTATTGAAGAAATCGCCTATATTGATCTTGAAGAAATCGCTTCTATTGATGGTTTTGACCATGATACCGCCGCTGAAATCCAAAGTCGTGCCCGCGAATATCTTGATCATCAAGAAAAAGAACTTGATGAAAAACGCAAAAAGCTTGGAGTTTCTGACGAATTGCGAACACTTCCTGGAATGACAAGTGCTATGTTGGTTGCTGTAGGTGAAGATGGTGTAAAAACAATAGAAGACTTTGCTGGCTATGCCGTTGATGATTTAGCTGGTTGGAGAGAACGTAAAGAAGGTCAAACACAGAATTTTTCTGGTATTTTAACCCCTTTTGACATTACACGCGCAGATGCAGAAGCTATGGTTTTAGCCGCACGTGTACAAGCAGGCTGGATAGACCAAGCTGATCTTGTTACAGAAAGTCCTGTAGAAGATGAAAATTCTGCAGAAAATGAAAAAACAGATGATTTGGATGTGGATACACTTTAAATGAACGAACGGACTTGCATTGTTACCCGAAAAAATGCTTCAGCACAAACGCTGATCCGTTTTGTTATTGGTCCCAATAACCAAATTGTTCCTGATCTTAAAGCGAATTTACCAGGGCGTGGCGTTTGGATTTCTGCCCATCACGCTGTTATTGAGAAAGCAATCAAACAGAAAGCTTTTCATAGAAATTTTAAAACAGATGTTGAGGTTGCACCAAATCTTGTGCATGTTGTTGATACGCTTTTACTAAAAGCCGCTCTTTCAAGCCTTTCCATGGCACGAAAAGCGGGAGCAATTGTTATGGGAGCAACAAAGGTTGACGCTGCTATCCGCTCTGGTAAAGTTATTCTTGTACTTCATGCTAAAGAAACAACAGAAGATGGGAAACGAAAAATTGCACAGGCCATCCATTCAATACAACAACAAACAAATCGGACTATAAAAACCATATCTTTATTTACAAGTGATGAAATGCGAGTGGCTTTTGGCTCTAATCCTGTAATGCACGCGGCCTTACTGGACACAAAAGCTGCTGAAGGATTTCTCAAAACAACATGTAAATTGATCAGCTATCGTGACGACAAGCATAGTAAGTCTAGTGAGATGACGGCACAAGCCGTGAAGGAAGTACAATGAGTGAAAATAACAACGACAAAACAACCGTCAAGAAGACACTAACTCTCAAGAGGTCTGTCTTGGAAACGAGCACGGTTAAACAAAATTTTAGTCATGGCCGTACGAAGGCTGTCGTTGTCGAAACCAAACGGCGTAAAATTACGCGACCTGATGAAAAAGCTGAAACCCTACAGCCCATTACAAAGCCGCATGTGGCCCCCCAGCGTTCTAAACCGCGTTTTGAGGGGAAAAAGCCTCAAGAATCTGTGACCAAAAGCAATCTTTCATCAACTGAAATGGAAGCGAGACTTCGCGCGTTAGAAGAAGCACATATCCAAGAAAAAATAACGCGAGAACAAGCCGAAGAAGAAGCAAGACGCGCTAAAGAGCGTGAAGAAATTTTACAGCAAGAAATTAAAGAAAAAGAAATACATCTCCAACAAGAAGAAGAAATATTGCCAGTACAGACTCCACCTGTTCCCCCTCTCATTGAACAGACAGATATTCCTATTGCGCCTAAACACACAACCGTGGTTGAAAAACGCAAAATAGATGACAATAAAGAGGAAGAACGGCATAGTCGACGTGCTAATCCTGCTAAGTCAGAAATACGTGTACCAAAAGTTGTCAAAGGAGCTGATGAGCGGAGACGCGGAAAGTTAACTCTGAATAGTGCACTGGATGAAGAAGGAAGCGCACGTGGGCGCTCAATGGCTGCAATGCGGCGTAGACAGGAAAAGTTTAAGCGTGCACAAAATCAAGAACCAAGAGAAAAAATTTCTCGCGAAGTTGTTCTTCCTGAAACGATTACCATTCAAGAGCTCGCACAACGTATGACTGAGCGTTCTGTTGATGTGATTAAATTCTTGATGAAACAAGGACAAATGATGAAACCTGGCGATGTTATTGATGCAGATGTTGCCGAACTCATCGCTGTTGAATTTGGCCATACTGTTAAACGTGTTTTAGAATCTGACGTAGAAGAAGGTATCTTTAATATAACAGATAATCCTCAAAACATGCAGCAGCGCGCCCCTGTTGTAACCATTATGGGCCATGTTGACCACGGAAAAACTTCGCTTTTGGATGCTATTCGTAAAGCAAATGTTGTTTCTGGCGAAGCAGGAGGTATTACGCAGCATATTGGTGCCTATCAAGTAGAACAAAATGGTCAAAAAATTACCTTTATTGATACACCAGGTCATGCTGCATTTACCGCTATGCGTGCACGCGGAGCTCGTGTTACTGATATTGCTGTTCTCGTTGTAGCCGCTGATGATAGTGTTATGCCTCAAACGATTGAATCAATCAATCATGCGAAAGCTGCTGGTGTACCTATCATTGTTGCTATCAACAAAATTGATAAACCAGCTGCGAATGCACAAAAAGTGCGTACAGAACTTCTACAACATGAAGTGTTTGTTGAAACTATGGGTGGAGAAACTTTGGACGTTGAAGTTTCTGCTAAAACTGGTCAAAATCTTGATAAACTTCTCGAAGCTATCCTTCTTCAAGCTGAAATGCTTGATCTGAAAGCAGATCCTCAACGAACTGCAGAGGGCGTTATCATTGAAGCCAAATTGGATCGCGGACGTGGGTCTGTTGCAACAGTTCTTGTTCAAAAAGGTACATTACACCCTTCTGATATTATCGTTGCTGGAAATGAATGGGGTCGTGTACGTGCTTTGATTGACGACCATGGCCGCCATGTCAAAGAGGCCGTTCCCTCTACACCAATTGAAATTTTAGGCATGCAAGGAACACCACAAGCCGGAGACCGTTTTGCTGTTGTCACACATGAAGCAAAAGCACGTGAAATTTCTGAATATCGGCAACGATTAGCACGTGATAAAGCTGTTGCGCGGCAAACTGGTTCGCGTGGTTCTCTTGAACAGATGATGACAAAATTGCAAACGACTGGTGTTAAGGATTTTTCTCTTATTATAAAAGGAGATGTTCAAGGATCAATTGAAGCAATCGCTTCAGCATTGGAAAAACTCGGAAATGACGAGGTTCGTGCGCGTATTGTACATTCTGGTGCTGGAGGAATTACCGAAAGTGATATTTCTCTTGCAGAAGCTTCTAACTCTGCTGTAATTGGCTTTAATGTTCGAGCCAATAAGCAGGCACGTGATTTTGCTAAAACACAAGGAATTGAAATTCGTTATTACAACATCATTTATGATCTTGTTGACGATATCAAGGCTGCTATGTCTGGATTACTCTCACCAGAACAGCGTGAAACTTTCCTTGGTAATGCTGAAATTCTAGAAGTCTTTAACATTACAAAAATTGGAAAAGTTGCAGGATGTCGTGTTACAGAAGGTAAAATAGAACGAGGAGCCGGTGTTCGCCTTATCCGCGATAATATCGTTATTCACGAAGGAAAGCTGAAAACACTCAAACGCTTTAAGGATGAAGTCAATGAAGTGCAAAGTGGTCAAGAATGTGGAATAGCCTTTGAAAATTATGAAGACATGCGTGCAGGAGACATCATTGAGACCTTCCGTATCGAACATATTAATCGCACATTATAAAATAATCCAATAACTTTACTCTGTTGTGAAATGAGAAAAGTTATTAGGTTTTATACACAATATCTCTTTTTCCTTATCTAAATGGTCAAAAAAGAGATCTTGTAGCAAGGATAAAACTTTGATGAAAAATGCAGGGCCATCACAACGGCAACTTAGAGTAGCAGAGCAAGTACGTCATGCAATAGCGCATATATTACAGCGTGATATTTTGCTTGATGATATCTTAAAAGATATTGTTATTTCTGTCTCTGAAGTACGCATGTCACCAGATTTAAAAATTGCTACTTGCTTTGTATCACCTCTCAGCACTCTTAAAAATGCTTCTCATACCGATGTTGTTGATACCCTCAATAAACATAGTCGTTTTCTCCGTGGAGAAATCAGTCATGCGTTGCGACAAATGAAATATATGCCAGAACTGCGTTTCCGACTTGATAATAGTTTTGATAATTTTTCAAAAATTGATGCCCTCCTTCGCTCGCCTGAGGTTGCACGCGATCTTCACCATAGTGATACAGATGAGGATTAAAGATATGGCGCGGCAACACAAGAAAAAAGGGCGTCCTGTTTCTGGCTGGGTCATATTTGATAAACCAAAAGGAATGAAATCAACAGAAGCTGTCTCACAAATTAAATGGCTCTTCCATGCTCAAAAGGCAGGACATGCGGGTACACTTGATCCTCTTGCTTCTGGTCTCCTTCCCATTGCATTGGGCGAAGCAACCAAAACCGTCCCTTACGTGATGCAAGGCAAAAAAACTTACCGTTTTCATATTGCTTGGGGGCAAGAGCGCTCAACAGATGATTTAGAAGGAGAAATAACGAAAACTTCTCTCATACGTCCAACACAAGAAGAAATACTTGCTCTTCTTCCTCAATATACAGGTGTTATTTTGCAAACACCTCCACAATTTTCAGCAATCAAAATTGCTGGAAATCGTGCCTATGATTTAGCGCGTGAAGGGGAAGTTGTTGACATTCCGCCCCGTGAAGTGGAAATAGAAACTTTCAAGTTATTAGAAATGCCTACCAAAGAGCATTCTATCTTTGAAATAACCTGCGGAAAAGGAACTTATGTGCGCTCTTTAGCACGCGATATGGGACGTGATCTCGGTTGCTATGGGCATATTGCTGATTTAAGACGTATTGCCGTCGCACCTTTTGATGAAGAAGATCTCATTACATGGGAGGAACTAAAAGCGGCCATTCCGCCAAATAAAAACACTACAGATGAGAATAATCGTTCTTTTGAAAAAAACTTCTCAACACTCGATGGGCTCTTAATTGACACAAGCGCCGCATTGGATTGCCTCCCTCACTATATCCTTAATGAAACTCAAGCACAGAGAATTATAAATGGTCATTCTATCCTCTTGAATCATCATAAAATACCTCTTGATGAAGAGGAAGTTTGTGTCCTCTATAAGGAACAACTTCTTGCTATTGGCATTCTCGACAAAAGTCTATTTAAACCAAAGCGGATTTTCTCAATTTAATCGATTCTTTTCCACAACCACCTTTTGCGGAAAGATATTTTTCTCTATCAATTAAGAAAAATATGGTGCTTTTCATTGTCTATATTTACCGTATTCATATCAAAATTTAAGTCAGTGCTATAAGCTAACACCACCACACACTTTTTCCTCTTAATGTCGCAATAATCCTTGCATTTCAAGAGATTCATAAGTGGTTTTTTATTTCTTTTTCAATCGTTTTTTACTCACATTTTAATCCTCGTTTGTAATGTGCAAGCGAAGATGTGGACTGATTTACTCTAAATAGATTTGAAACGAGAAAAGCTTAAGACTTTCAGAACTATCACTCAACATGAAAAATTGTAAATAACCGTTATAAATCAATTTATTAACTATTGAAACAGCAATTTTTTGTTATGATTAAGCTAACAAATTGATCGAAATAATATTAACATATTTAATATTTACAAAAACTGTTTTAACCCTAAGGGAGATGATCAGAGGAAACTTTTAAAAGCATCTCATTGGCTTGAGGTATTGTTTGGCGTTCAATCATGCGGTGCACTCTTATACCGTTAGGAGCACAATTTAAATGACGCAGACGCTTATTGACTTCGGCATCCGCTTTTGTACGACGATGATTATGGCGTAAATAATCTACCCATGTTGGCATATGATAAGCCTCTGTCCAATATTCAGGTCTTTCAAGATCTCGTAAAAGAACCCACTGACGCGCACCATCACGTAATCGAATATGGCGTCGACGCGTCATCACTTTGAGAAACTCTTCGAGTTCATTTTCATGAATTTGGTAATCAATCATTATCATGATCGGGCCACTTCTTGCTTTGAGGTCGAGTAATAGTTCCGGCTCTCTAAAATGATCAAGAGGATTTAAATCTATCTGAGGAATTTCTTGAATTCTAAATTTTACCCCTGCAAGAGCACCAAAAATCAAGAATAAAGAACAAACGCTCAAAGCAATTGTTGGAGAATAACCATCAGCTAAACCTCCCCAGATTGCACTTCCAATAGCCATCCCCCCGGCAGATGCCGTTTGATAAAGAGCTAAAGAACGTGCAACAACCCAGCGTGGTGTAGAGAGTTGTACAGATGTATTAAACAATGATAAGGCCAAAACCCAACATAACCCTGCAGGAAATAAAGCAATATGGCTTATAATCAGTGAACGACTGATTCCCAATAAAAAGCAAGAAAAGGCGAAACCAATAAATGCACTTGCAATAATTGTTTCTGAACGAAAATGATGCCGTACAACTGCATTAATAATACCTGCTGTCATGGCTCCTAACCCAAAACAACCGAGCAATGTACCATAAAGAAGGGCACTTCCTCCAAGAACTTTATGCGCAACAATTGGCAAAAGTGCTAAAATAGAAGTTGCTCCTATACCAAAAAGGAACGCTCGAACCATAATACTTAAGAGATTAGGTGACATCGCAACATAACGCAAACCATCTGAGACAGCTCCTAACAGCCTTTCTCGTGGCAATGAGTTGTTTTCATAATTCGACTTCCAGAAAAACAACGCACCAATAAGAGGAATATAGCTTATAGCACTAAACAAAAAAGCAGCCGATGCCCCTAAAGTTGCAATGATGGCACCACCAATAGCAGGACCAACACTCCGCATCAAATTAAAGCCAACACTATTCAAACTAACAGCAGCAGGAATATTTTCCCTGCTCACAATATCTCCTATCGTTGCTTGCCAAGAAGGATTATAAAAAGCTGTGCCACATCCAATCAAAAACGTAAAACATAACAAAAGCCAAGGTGTTAGAAATCCCATATAGGCTAAAATAGATAAACTCATCGATATGACCATCATCATAATCTGTACACACAACATAATTTGACGCCGATTAAAATTATCAGCTAATGCCCCTGCCATCAAAGAAAACATAACAAGTGGTAATGTTGTGGCACTTTGAACTAGCCCAACCATGGAATGCGAAGAACTAATCAACGCCATTAACCACCCTGCTCCAACAGCTTGTATCAGCCCCCCTAAATTAGAAATAAGAGTAGATGACCATAAATTTCGAAATACCGAATTACGAAAAAGTTTTAATGTTGAAATGCTCTGCATCTTTTCCCTCCAACGCTATTTATCACTTTTGTTACCACTCACACACACTCATAATCTTTGTATCAAAAGGATGCATAATTGTTTAAAACACTTCTCATAAAACTCTATTTAAATCAATATTTCAAAACAAAAGCTTTTATTTAAAGAAAGACTTCAAAATGCTGTCAAGGACTAGTATTTTAACCTTCTTTCCTATATAAGAACGAAATTAGGTAAGAGTCTTCGACTTTTCCTGTTTTCTCACAGACCCTAGCTGAACGACATCTCGGCTATGGGTGGCTTTATGTTTCTTCGTTTTTGGAAAGGATAATACGATGTCGATTACAGCTGAACGTAAACAAGCTCTTGTCGCAGAATACGCAAACAAAGTTGGTGATACAGGATCACCAGAAGTGCAAATTGCTGTACTTTCTGAACGTATTTCTAATTTAACAAACCACTTTAAATCTCACAAAAAAGATAATCATTCTCGTCGTGGTCTTTTGAAGATGGTGTCTCAACGCCGGCGCCTTCTTGATTATCTTAAAGGAGTTGATCAAAATCGTTATCAGACACTTATAAAGAAGTTAGGTTTACGTCGCTAAAAGAAAAATGGAGGTGGTATTAAAAAAACCACCCATTTTTTCAATGTGTTGCCTTTAATTAAAAATTTTAAAAACTGATAAGTTATTATGGGATAGGACTGCTCATCGTTTCACATTTAATACGATTTACTTCTCTCTTCGTCGTAACAAAGGAAGTAATTTGTTGTTCACCCCAGAATTTGCAAATATGCTATGCACAACCAGAATGTAAGCAATCAAAGATTTAAACACTGGTCATTAAGGATAAAAAATGTTCAAAACGCACAAGATAGAAATTGAATGGGCTGGGCGTCCTCTCACCCTTGAGACAGGGAAAATAGCGCGTCAAGCTGATGGTGCAGTGATTGCTACCTATGGAGAAACTATTGTCTTAGCAACCGTTGTATCGGCCAAAAGCCCAAAACCAGACCAGGACTTTTTTCCACTCACTGTTAATTATCAAGAAAAATCCTATGCTGTTGGTCGAATACCTGGAGGCTATTTAAAACGTGAAAGCAGGCCAAGTGAAAATGAAACTTTGGTTTCACGTTTGATTGATCGCCCAATTCGTCCCCTTTTCGTTGAGGGATATAAAAATGATACACAAGTTATTGTTTCCGTTATACAGCATGATCTCGAAAACAATCCCGATATCCTTGCGATGATTGCATCTTCTGCGGCATTGACCCTGTCAGGTGTTCCTTTCATGGGGCCTATAGCCGGTGCCCGCGTTGGCTATTGTAATGGACAATATATTCTTAATCCTCATATCGATGAAATGCCTGAATCAAAACTTGATCTTGTTGTTGCTGGAACAGAAAGTGCTGTTTTGATGGTGGAATCAGAAGCACAAGAATTACCAGAAGATATCATGTTGGGGGCCGTGATGTTTGGTCACAAAGGCCTTCAACCTGTCCTTGATGCCATTATAAAGCTTGCTGAAGTTGCTGCAAAAGATCCTCGTGATTTTGTTCCTGAAGATCTTTCTGAACTTGAAAAAGCGATGCAGAAAATGGCAGAAAAAGATATACGAAAGGCTTACACAATTACTGATAAGCAAGAACGTTATGCTGCAATTGATGCACTAAAAACAGAAATCATCAATAAATTTATGCCAGAAACAGAAGAAGACTGTCAATTCAGTACAGATCAGATTGCAACGGTATTTAAACAATTGCAAGCAAAAATTGTTCGCGGGAACATTCTTGATACACAAAAGCGTATTGATGGACGCGATCTTTCTACTGTGCGCCCAATCCAATCAGAAGTGAGTATTTTACCCCGTACACATGGATCAGCACTCTTTACTCGCGGAGAAACGCAAGCTATTGTCGTTGCAACACTGGGAACTGGCGAAGATGAACAATATGTTGATGCCTTAACGGGTATGTATAAGGAAACGTTCCTTCTCCATTACAATTTTCCACCATTTTCAGTGGGTGAAACAGGACGCCTTGGTTCTCCTGGTCGTCGTGAAATTGGACATGGCAAATTGGCATGGAGGGCAATTCACCCCATGTTGCCAAATAAAGAATCTTTTCCTTATACCATTCGTGCTGTCTCAGAAATCACTGAGTCCAATGGATCTTCTTCTATGGCAACGGTTTGTGGAACCTCACTTGCTCTCATGGATGCTGGTGTTCCTCTCGCACGCCCTGTTGCTGGTATTGCTATGGGTTTGATTAAAGAAGGAGAACGCTTTGCTGTTCTTTCTGATATTTTAGGGGATGAAGATCATCTTGGAGATATGGATTTTAAAGTCGCAGGAACAGAAAATGGTATTACTGCCTTGCAAATGGATATCAAAATTGATGGTATTACCGAAGAGATTATGAAAATCGCGCTTGAACAAGCCAAAGGTGGCCGAATCCATATCCTTAATGAAATGGCGAAAGCTTTAACCAGTGCACGTGCTGAGCTGAGTGAATTTTCTCCGCGAATCGAAGTTATGAATATTTCTGTCGATAAAATCCGTGATGTTATCGGCTCTGGTGGTAAAGTTATTCGGGAAATCGTGGAACAAACGGGAGCAAAAATTAATATTGATGATGATGGTACCATTAAAATTGCTTCTGCTGATGCTAAAACCATTGAAGCAGCAAAACGTTGGATCCATTCTATTGTTGATGAACCTGAAGTTGGTGCTATCTACCAAGGAACAGTTGTAAAAACTGCAGAATTTGGTGCATTTATAAACTTCTTTGGTTCTCGTGATGGGCTTGTTCATATCTCTCAACTTGCATCAGAACGCGTCACCAAAACAACCGATATTGTAAAAGAAGGTGACAAAGTTTGGGTTAAATTAATGGGCTTTGATGAGCGTGGAAAAGTTCGGTTATCAATGAAGGTCGTTGATCAAACAACCGGAAAGGAAATCACCGGTGATAAAGCGATGAATGAAGAAAAGTGCGTGGATGAAAAAAAACAACCTGAAAATAAGCGCCGCCGAAAGAAAAAAGAAGAGTAAGTTTTTCCTCTTATCGTATCATGAAATGCCATCCCAATATTGGAGTGGCATTTTTCTTTGAAAGAGTCATATGTGTTATTATTTTTGCCTTTTGAAAATCATGAACTCCCGTATCCTGATCCAAACCAGTGTTGGCTAAGTTTTGGTTTAACACAAATCCCAGCTCCAGAATGGGCACAAAATTTAAAAGTTATTACGCCTTGGCGACCAGATTTTTTAAAATTTGTCGATACTCAATTTCACTGCTCTCCTCAAATAGATAAAACTTTCAGCTATGATGGTGCATTTTTACATTTGAGCAAATATCGTGGTTTGAACCAAAATTGTTTTCTTGATTTATTAGAATGCGTTAAACCCAATGGATGGATTGTAATCAGTGGGAATAAAACTGCTGGTGCTGCTTCAATGATGAAATGGGTCAAAACAATTGTTCCCATCACCAATAAATTGTCTAAAAATCATGGTCTTGTATTTTGGTTGCAAGTTCCTCAACAAATTGAGAGACATAACATTGCGCAATTGCGCTCACCACCGCTCACTTTTGGTAAATTTCAAACCACTTCTGGTATGTTCTCACACGGACGTATTGATCCAGGATCTGCTGCCCTTGCTTCTTATATGCTCAAAGTTATTTCTGGAAAAACGGCTGATTTTGGTGCTGGATGGGGTTATCTTTCTCACGTTGCGCTTGAAAGAAGTGAAAAACTCACCGCTCTCGACCTTTATGAAGCAGACTACAATGCTTTGAGAGCAGCAAAACAGCACCTTAAATCCATAACAGCTCCTTTTCCAATTCATTTTTATTGGCATGACCTTGTACATGAACCTATCACAAATCTATATGACACAATCATTTCAAATCCACCGTTTCACACACAACAAACAACAGATGTTTCATTAGGAAAAAATTTTATTATAAATGCTGCAAAGTGCTTAAAGCCAAGCGGCAGTCTGCTTTTTGTTGCAAACCGCCACCTGCCTTATGAAACATTATTAAAAAATATTTTCCGCACAGTGTTGATACATGAACAAGCCCATGGTTTCAAAATTATCGAAGCACGCAGATAAACAGAACAAGCAATAACTTTCAAAGAATAAAACGTGAAAGATCGATATCAGCAGCAAGCTCGCCAATAGATTTTCTCACGTAAGCAGCATCAATTTTAAACGATGTTCCAGCTTTATCAGGTGCAGTGAAAGAAATCTCATCCAAAACGCGCTCCATCACTGTTTGCAAACGACGTGCCCCTATATTTTCAATCCTTGCATTTAAATCTACAGCAATATCTGCTAAAGCATCAATTGCATCATCGGTAATTTCCAAATGAACCTCTTCCGTTGCCATAAGAGCGATATATTGTTTAATCAAACTAGCTTCTGGTTCCGTTAGAATGCGCCGTAAATCTTCCCTTGTTAAAGGGTTCAGCTCCACACGGATGGGCAAACGTCCTTGAAGTTCCGGTAATAAATCAGATGGCTTGGAAACATGAAATGCACCTGAGGCAATAAAAAGAATATGATCTGTTTTGATTTGCCCATATTTTGTAGCAATTGTTGTTCCTTCAACCAAAGGCAAAAGATCCCGTTGAACGCCCTCACGCGAAACCGCAACACTTGCTCCACCATCCCTGGTTGCAATTTTATCAATTTCGTCGATAAAAACAATACCGTCATTTTCAGCAACACGAAGCGCCTCTTGAATAATTTGCTCCTGATCAAGGAGTTTTTCAGATTCATCATCAATGAGCGGTTTAAAAGAATCCTTTACTGTCGTCTTACGGACTTTTGTACGACTGCCCATTTTACCCAAAATATCTGATAAATTCATAATACCCATTTGTGCCCCAGGCATACCAGGAATATCAAAGGTTGAAGCACTATTGCTATTATTATCGGCGACTTCAATTTCAATCTCTTTCTCATCCAATTCACCTTCACGCAATTTTTTACGAAAACTATCACGGGTAGCAGGACTTGCTGTTTTACCAACAAGGGCGTCTAAAACCCGCTCTTCAGCATTCACGTGAGCCTTTTCTTTTATTTCATCCCGTTTCTTTTCACGCACAAGAGAAATGGCAATTTCAACAAGATCTCGAATAATTTGCTCAACATCACGTCCCACATAACCAACTTCAGTAAATTTCGTCGCTTCTACTTTCACAAAAGGTGCTCCAGAAAGTTTTGCTAATCGACGTGCGATTCCTGTTTTACCAACACCTGTTGGCCCTATCATTAAAATATTTTTTGGCATAACTTCTTCACGCATCGGCTCATCAAGCTGTTGCCTACGCCACCGATTGCGCAGTGCAATAGCTACAGAGCGTTTGGCATCATTTTGGCCAATAATAAAACGATCAAGTTCAGAAACAGTTTCACGAGGGGAAAATACAACACACATTTAAATAGCTTTCTCTAAAGAAGATAATTCTGCATCCAATGTTTCAATCGTAAAATGATCATTGGTGTAAACACAAATTTTAGCGGCAATAGCCATAGCTTTACGAGCAATAGTTTCTGCATCCAAATCCAAATCCATGAGTGCACGCGCTGCTGAAAGAGCAAAATTTCCTCCAGAGCCAATTGCCATAACCCCATCTTCTGGCTCTAAAACATCACCAAGCCCTGTTAGAGCCAAAGTTACTTTCTTATCAGCCACGAGCATCATTGCTTCGAGACGACGCAAATAGCGATCTGTTCTCCAATCTTTTGCAAGTTCCACACAAGCACGCATAAGCTGATCAGGATATTGTTCAAGCTTTGTTTCCAATCTCTCCAGTAATGTAAAAGCATCTGCCGTAGCACCTGCAAAACCAGCAATAACCACTCCGTTCTTTCCAAGACGACGCACTTTACGTGCATTGCCTTTCATAATTGTCTGTCCAAGAGAGACCTGACCATCACCGGCCATCACGACTTTTCCACCTTTTCGTACCGTAATAATTGTTGTACCATACATTATGTCTGGCTTATGTTCTGTCATAAGGAAACTCCTTAATATTAACTTTACTTTTTAATATTGATTTCTTTTCATACAATGTAAAACTCAATTACTATTGTCCTATTTAAGAACATATACAGCAAAACACAATGATTCAGCATAACTCAATTTGTTGAAAATGGAAAAATGATATCATTGTTGTCAATGTAAATTACTGCTAAATAGCTTTATATAAACAGTTTGTGCTTTTTAGAGGAAAATTATGAAAAAAATAGCCATAGGGACCTTAGGTGGAACAATTGCAATGACTGCTGATAGTTTTGGTCACATGCAACCGACTTTAACTTCAGATAACCTCATAAAAAGTGTTCCTGATTTAAATAACGTTGCTGATATTCATGCACAAACATTAATGCAAATACCAAGTGGATCTTTATCGTTTCAAATGCTTTTTGAAATAATTAAGTGGGCAAAACAACAAATAAATGCTGGTGCAGAAGGTATTGTTTTAACACAAGGGACTGATACTCTGGAAGAAACAGCTTTTTTTCTTTCTCTTTATTGGAAAGAAGCCGAACCACTCATCATAACCGGTGCTATGCGCATGCCTCATGAAGCAGGCGCCGATGGCCCCGCCAACATTTTAGCAGCCACTCGTGTCGCAGCAGCCACACAAAGTCGTAACAGGGGCGTTCTCGTTGTCATAAATGATGCAATTCATTCACCTTATTGGCTCTATAAAAGCCATACCGTCAAAGTCGAAACATTTCAATCAGGTCTTGCAGGTGTTTTAGGAACTATTTTAGAGGGAAAACTTATTTATTTCAATGATCGAAAATTTTTCCCAAAAACGTTTGATCTTCCCCAAAACCATGATCATCAAATTGCACTCCTCTATTCCTCTTTATCATCTGATGCAAAATTAATGAAACTATGCCTTGAAAGTGGGTATTATGCTGGAGTTGTTATTGCTGGTTTTGGTGCAGGACACTGTAGTTTTCAAGAAGCAGACCTTGTACAACAATATGCACAAAAAATACCAATCATTATTGCTAGTCGTTGTTGTAATGGCTCAACAACTCGTATAACTTATGGCTATAAAGGCTCCGAAATCGATATGATTGCTTCTGGTGCTCTTATGTCTGGTTATTTATCAGCCGTAAAAGCGCGCCTACTTTTATGGGCTTTTTGGGCGCAGGGGTACTCATTAGCACAAATCCGTGCAAACTGGAATGACTGGACTATAAGTTAATGAAAAATGATCTATTATCTTAAAAGAAGAGAGCATGCAAAACAAAATTCACTTGAAAATAAAGCCGCTCATCTGTCTGCTCTTAATCAATTGCTGCTGCAAAAAATTCTCGACTAATACAAATGATTGATACGACTATACAAAAAATTAATCAGAAAGATAATCTGGTCAAATCCGTTTCTGACCGATATTCACCCTATCGCGTTTTTACTGCACAAGAATGGTCAGAGTTTCGTGCAGACACACCTCTTACTTTGACTTTTGATGAAATTAAGCGTTTACGCTCTATTGATGATCCTATTGATCTTAAAGAAGTCCAACGCATTTATCTTTCTTTATCGCGTCTATTATCATGCCATGTTGAAGCAGTACAGGAACTTTTTCACAAACGTCAGCAGTTTCTCCATCAAGAAGAGAGTAGAAAAACGCCCTTTATTATTGGAATTGCTGGTTCTGTAGCTGTAGGAAAATCAACCACGGCTCGCATTCTTCAAGAACTGTTGAAAAGATGGACATCTAGCCTTAAAGTTGATCTAATCACAACGGATGGTTTTCTCTATCCTAACGCAATCTTACAGCAAAAAAATCGAATGAATCGCAAAGGATTTCCTGATTCCTATGACATTAAAAAGTTGCTGTGCTTTCTTTCGGCTATAAAAGCAGGTATCGGAAATGTCCGTGCCCCGCTTTACTCACATATGATCTATGATGTTCTAGAAAATCAGACTATTACCATTGATCGTCCTGATATTTTAATTGTTGAAGGTATTAATGTATTACAGGTCAGCGATCTTCCTAAAGATGGGAAAGCTATTCCTTTCGTATCAGATTTTTTTGATTTTTCAATCTATGTCGATGCCGAAACAGAAGTCATTCGTCACTGGTATTTGGAGCGCTTTAAACGTTTGCGTAAAACAGCTTTTCAAAATCCTGAATCCTATTTTCATCGTTATGCCCACCTCAATGAAAAAGAAGCTTCAAAAATCGCTGAGGATCTTTGGCAAACGATTAATTTAAAAAATTTACAGGAAAATATATTGCCAACACGACCACGGTCCAATCTCATTCTACGAAAGGGAAAAAATCATTTGGTCGAATATGTCGCACTTAGACGACTATAAGGATCTCATAACTATGCAGCACCACCACATTTATTTTACCTCAACGCGTATCGATAACAGTTGCCCTATCATCTTGGTAAACCAAAGAACTCTTGCCAACTTATCACTTGATGCGTCAACAACAGCATGGATAAAAGTTAATGACTTTACTGGTAAAGCAGGACAAATACTCTTTATTCCTCACGAAACGGGGCATTTAAAAAAAGTTTTATTTGGAATTGGCAATGGGAACGATCCTTTTATCACAGGACTGCTTGCTCAAAAGCTTCCTGCTGGTCAATGGCATTTAGAAGGTACAACCTCTGATGAAATAAATACCTATCTTGGATTGGCATTTGGTAGCTATCAATTTAATCGCTATCGTCAAAATTCTTCTTTCAAATCATTATCTATCCATGTCAATGAGGCTATTGATCTTAATGAACTCCAACGAATTTATGAAGCTGTCTTTTTCGTCCGTGATCTCATTAATATTCCAGCCAATGATATGAACCCTGATACTCTCGAAAAAGAAGCTCGAAAACTAGGAAAAACCTATGGTGCTCATATCAAAAGTATTTGTGGAGACGATCTCTTAACCCATAACTTTCCGATGATTCATGCTGTAGGACGAGCAGGCAGCACTGCACCACGACTGATTGAGTTACTCTGGGGGCAAGAACATCATCCTAAAATAACGTTGGTGGGTAAAGGCGTAACTTTTGATACTGGAGGTCTCGATATTAAATCAGCCAATAACATGTTGCTTATGAAAAAAGACATGGGGGGTGGAGCAAACGTTTTGGGATTGGCTAAACTTATCATGGATGCAAAATTGCCTTTCCGTTTACGCGTTTTGATTCCAGCTGTAGAAAATGCAATTTCTGCGAATGCTTACCGACCAGGTGATATTCTCAAAAGTCGTAAAGGTTTAAGTGTTGAAGTAGGTAATACAGATGCTGAAGGGCGACTTGTCCTTGCCGATGCACTCGCCTATGGTGATGAAGAAAGTCCACAATTCATGCTTTGTATGGCTACTTTAACAGGGGCAGCGCGTATAGCATTAGGACCAGATCTTCCCGCATTTTATTGTAATGATTCAATATGGGCACAACAAATTTCTGAATCTGCTCACGCTGTCTTTGATCCTCTTTGGCAAATGCCCCTTTGGAAACCTTACCAAGAGATGTTATCATCACCAATTGCCGATCTTAACAATGTAACTGGAAATAGCTTTGCTGGTTCTATAACGGCTGCTTTATTTCTTAATTCTTTTGTTGAAAAAGCTGAACATTTTGCGCATTTTGACCTTTATGGATGGGTTCCAAAAGAAAAACCAGGATACCCTATTGGTGGATCAGCACAAACTATTCGTGCCCTTTATAATATTTTTAAAAAATGAATTTTGACACAAATATCCACAAAAATGGACAATTTTGCAGCTTAAAGAATAATTGGTCTTACACTGTGTTCTTAGTTTTGTTTGAGGATAAAAACCTTACCAATACAGTTTTCATGAGTTTGTTTAAAGGTAAGGAGTAACAAAATGGAAAGCAAAAAGATGATCTCTAAAGACCCAAGACTTCATGCATTCAGAGATGATCTAGCAGATCAACGTCTTGAAATAGAAATTACAGCTCAGCGCTTTGTTCAAGGTGAAAAAAGACGTGTTAATGCAGCGGTCGCTGGACTTTTTAAAGAAAATAGTAAAAAAAGTGAAAGACAAACAGAATGCTTATTGGGAGAAGAACTTCTCATTTTTGAACAAGGGGAAACATTGTCGTGGGGACAATCACTCAAAGATGGTTATGTCGGTTATATTGATACAAAAGTTCTTTGTACATCAACCATAAAACAAACACATGTGGTTTCAGTACCACGCACATTTAAATATTTACACGCTGACTTACGTGGACCAATAGTATCCCCATTATCTATGGGAAGCAAAGTCAGTGTTGTTGATGAAATTGAAGTCCGTGACACAATGTATTCTATTCTTGAAAATGGAACAGCAATCATTACGAGCCATCTCAGCCCCATTGGACGCGTATATGAAGATTATGTCACAGTTGCAGAAACCTTTATCCGTACACCTTATCTTTGGGGTGGTGTCAGCGGTTTTGGAATTGATTGTTCGGGACTCATTCAGCTCTCTATGATGATGACCGATCAAATAGTCTTACGTGACACCGATATGCAGCAAGAAACTATAGGCAGTCTTCTTACAGATACTGATAAACTTCAACGAGGTGATTTAATTTTTTGGAAAGATCATGTTGCTATTATGGTCGATCACGCAAATATTATTCACGCAAATGGTTTTTCTATGGACGTTATGATTGAGCCATTGGAAAAAGCAATTACGCGTATCGCTAAAAAAAATCAATATCCTATCGCAAAACGCCGTCCAATTCAAGAAACTTAATACATGCCTCCTATAAAAAATTAATTGAATGTTTTTATTATGCAATAGATTGATTTATAAGGATAATTATCCATCATTCACTCTGCATCAAGCATTCTAAATATCGTAAAATTCTCTTATTTCAAATCTGTTTTTATGTTGAATCAATCAAAATCGCTTGCTTGTTCATCACAAGCGAAATTGATGTATAAGTAAAAATGATTACGAAAAGAAAAATATCCCTTCTGAATGCTCTCAAATGCCAAGAGCTATCATAACTAACATTGGAACCAGCTTACTCCTTCACAAGCGTAAAGATAGTGGCGCTCAATAGATTTTATCTTATAAAGCTCTACCATTATACCATTCACGAGTGCCGGCACGAAATGGGCTTTGGAATATTGCGAGATGCCTCTTTTAAACAACCCCGCAAATATGCAACACAATGGCGTTCTATATTACGTAAGGGATATGCCCCTCTTAATCAAAAGCAACATTTTTTGAAATTTTTCCTATTATCGATATCTTATGAAAGAAATACTCCTAATATCTCTCGGTGCATCCAAGACAATCTCTCAATAATAATCGCGAAAAGTATAAATCCATTATCTACCACCATTTTTATGCTTATGAAGCGTGCAAAGGCATCATTATACACTTTGCCAATTCTCAATGTTGCGATAACCCTTGGCTATTGGAGAGTATTCTTTCAACACGTATTTTATTTCTTTCTTAAATAATTTTATCCACATGACCCGCCCCGCTTGGAACGTGCAAAAGAATGGTTTTGACTAATTTAACATAAAACAGATTTGAAATGAGAAAATTTTTATGACCCTGGACTTTCCCATTCAACATAAAAAAATTATAAATTATCATTATAACTCAATATATTGATTTATAATTTAAGCAATATTTCCTCCTTATAACACATTAAAGAAGGTGATTTTTCAATACCTGAACCAATGGTTTATCAGCATCAGGCATAGGGTATTTATCAAGATCATTAATAAAAACCCATTCTAAATTTTGGCCCTCTCGTCCTTGCGCAACGCCCTCATAATGGTCACAAAGATACAATGGCATTAAGAGATGAAATGTTTTATAGCTATGACTTGCAAATGTTAAAGGGTGTAAATTATTTGGTTGAACATAAATACCAAGCTCTTCCTCTAATTCACGAATCAATGATGCTTCCGGAGTTTCACCTTGCTCAACCTTGCCACCAGGGAACTCCCATAAACCAGCCAATGATTTTCCTTCAGGACGCTGTGTAAGCAAAACACGATTATTCTGATCTAACAGAGCACATGCAACAACAAGAAGAATGGAACTTTTCATACACATATCACTCCCCAATAGGGAACATAAAGATAACTGACTTTTCTATCATATCCCCTCTGCTCCTAAAAGAGCTCACATACCCCATTTGCTCTGAAAAATAATAAACTGTTAAATATAAAGTGCATCCATTAACTTCTGTAATCGCTATTGATCATAACGTACTCTTTTGTTAAATCGCAAGACCAAACCGTCGCCGTACTCTTACCCAAACCGATATCAACACGAATCGTGATGTGCTTACCTTGCATATAAGTACCTATTGTCTCTTCACAATACTCAGGATCTCGTACGCCATTCACGGCCACACGATGCTCACCAAACCAAATCGTCAATAGATCACGATCGACTTCAACACCGGCCTTCCCAACTGCCATAACGACCCGCCCCCAATTCGCATCTTCACCGGCAATAGCCGTTTTTACGAGCGGTGAATTTGCAATTGATAAAGCAATAGTTTTAGCTGCATTATTTGTTGTAGCACCCACCACATTAACCTCAATTAAATGACGAGCACCTTCACCATCACAAACAACTTGTAGTGCAAGTTCATGCAGAAGTGCACTCAATTGTTTCACAAAAACCCCATAACGCGGATCAGATTTACTTGTAAGACATGGAAAATGTTCTTTTCCTGTCGCAAACAACATAAGCGTATCTGAAGTTGAGGTATCGCTATCAACAGTAATTGAATTGAAAGAACCCTCAACTGCCTCTGATAACATGGATTGGAGTGCATCCGAAGAAATGGTAGCATCACTAACCACAAATGACAGCATTGTCGCCATATCGGGTGCAATCATACCAGCACCTTTTGCAATTCCATTAATGGTAACACGCTCTCCCCCACAGTCAAAAGTGCGGGTCGCAAGTTTTGGAAATGTGTCCGTTGTCATTATGGCTTTTGCAGCTTCCAACCAATTTCCCTCTTCTGCTGTCTCTGTCATACTTGGTAAAAGATTGACAATACCCGATGCATCCATTGGCTCACCAATAACACCCGTAGAAGCTATAAAAATTTCATCTTCTCTAACCTTTAAAGCGTTCGCTGCTGCACAAATAATTGCATCGGTTGTGTGCTTTCCTTTGCTTCCTGTAAAAGCATTTGCATTTCCAGAATTCACAACAACACCCCTCGCAACCCCATGAGGAAGCGATGCACGACAATGCTCTACAGGGGAAGATGGACATTTTGAACGGGTAAAAACACCGGCCACACTCACTGGCTTATCGAATATGATGAAAAGAAGATCTGTACGATCTTTATATTTAATCCCAGCTTCAGCTGTTGCTATCCGTACACCAGATAATGGAGAAAGCTCTTGGATCTTTTGAGGCGACAAAGGAGAGATTTTCAAAACCACAATATGCTTTCTATAAAAAAATGAAATGATTGCAGATCAATAACCTCTCATAGAAAACTGCTAGGCTTTTTGAACAAAACTAACCTAGCAAATTATCTATTAAAGAGGCTATCTACTTATTTTTCCTAGCTATTCCGTATCTTCTTCATCAGATGTCTCATCGGGAAGTAGCGTCCCATTTTGATGAAGCGATTCCATGATTTTTGTAACATTAGGATCAGGGTATTTCACATCTATCTTGCTACGCAAATCAACAATCAGTTCTTGATAGCGCTTTTTTATCAGCTGTGTCCGCAACATCTCTTTAACATCATCAAATGCAGGCGGTTGTTTTACACGACGATCTTCTAATTTAATAATATGCCAACCAA
This sequence comes from Bartonella sp. AP65SXKL, assembly GCF_042195725.1. Classification (NCBI taxonomy): domain Bacteria; kingdom Pseudomonadati; phylum Pseudomonadota; class Alphaproteobacteria; order Hyphomicrobiales; family Bartonellaceae; genus Bartonella; species Bartonella sp. AP65SXKL. Next base: position 57,455 of record NZ_JBHIOW010000006.1, on the reverse strand, counting down.
AAGGACTTTCAACGGGTTGTTTTGTGTATTCGCCAACTTTCAAACCAAATGCGGCATCTTCAAAAGGCTTGACCATTTGACCATGGCTAAAATAACCAAGATCACCCCCAACGGCAGCAGAACCATCTGTTGAACTTTTCTTTGCAATCTCTTCAAAATTTTCGCCTTTATTTAAATGCTTAATGATAGCTTCTGCTTCTTTTCTCGTTTTGACCAAAATATGACGCGCTTTAACCTCATCCTCTTTAGGTAAAGCAGCAACTTCTTGCTTATAAAGAGCTTCCAAATCAGTATCCGATATTTTATCAACAATCGCCTGTTTAAAATAAAGCTGTTGAAGAACATTGTCACGCATGACTGCCATACGTTTATCGTAAGCTTCTGTCTTATCAAGACCTTTGCTTCTTGCTGCTTTTGCGAGGGCCTGCATATCTAAATAAGCTTTTAGAACCATCATACGGCGTTGTTCATCAGGAAAACGTGCTAAATTAGGATTTATTTCAAGCGCTAAATCATCCAATTGGCCTGCTGTAATATTTTTCCCATCAATAACCGCCATAACATGAGAAGGAGAAACGGCTTTTTCAGAAGCTTTCTCTAAAGTCTTTAAATCACTCGACGATGAATTCAAACCTTCTTGAGCACTCACCCCTAAACTTGTACTTGCCAATAAAGTTGATGCTAAAAAAAGCGTGATAAAGTTAAATTTCATAAATATACTCCTTAAAAATGAAGGCAGGTTCAAGATTCCAATTTTCTTTACCATAACACTTTAATCTTTAAACATAGAGAAATAAATTAGTAATTTTATTTAAAAAAAGTATAAAATTATCCTTTTATCTCAGTTTCTCCAATCCTATCTAATGCAGATGAAAAACATGATAATAGAGAAAAATGACAGATTGTATCTTAAATTACTTTGTATTGTATCAGTTAAATAGCATACTTAAAGTTGACATAAAGCGCTTAGCCTCTTATCTCTACTTTACAATTAGAGTGAAAAATTGCACACCAGCAAGTATAATGGTACCATCTGCATTTCATGATGTCACTAATGATATCAGATAATTTGAAGAAAATGTAGAGTATGGGGAGAGCGTATGAATTACCCAACAAGAGTGACAACAATTAAAAGAAAGGGCCAGAGATGGTCAGTTTAGGTGTTTTTGCCCGTAAGTTTTTTGGTTCAGCTCATGAGCGACATCTCAAAGCACTCCGCCAAAAAGTTGCACAAATTAATGCTTTGGAAGAACAATTCGTAAAATTAAGTGATGAGCAGCTTTGCCAAAAAACAGATGCCTTTCGTAAACGTCTTAGTGAAGGTGAGAGTGTTGATTTGCTCTTACCAGAAGCTTTCGCGACTGTTCGTGAAGCCGCAAAACGTGTTTATGACATGCGTCCTTTTGACGTGCAACTTATTGGTGGAATGGTCCTTCACGACTGCGGCATAGCTGAAATGCGTACTGGTGAAGGTAAAACATTAATGGCAACTCTACCAATTTATCTCAATGCATTGGAAGGTAAAGGCGTTCATGTTGTGACAGTAAACGATTATCTCGCCAGTCGTGATGCTGAAACAATGGGGAAAATTTTTAGTTTTCTAGGGCTTACAACAGGCGTGATTCTTCATGATCTTGATAGTGATGCCCGCCGAGAGGCCTATGCATGCGACATCACCTATGCCACAAATAATGAACTAGGTTTTGATTATTTGCGTGATAATATGGCCTTCGATCATAGTCAAATGGTCCAACGTGGACATCATTACGCAATTGTTGATGAAGTTGATTCGATTCTTATTGATGAAGCCCGTACCCCCCTTATTATTTCTGGTCCTCTAGAAGATCGTACTGACTTCTATAACCTTATTGATACATTTATTCCTGCCTTAACTCCAGAAGACTATGAAATAGACGAAAAACAAAAAACAACGACCTTTACCGAAGTTGGTACTGAAAAAATTGAAAAAATGCTCGAACAAGCTGGGCATCTTAAAGGTGAGAGTCTTTATGACATAGAAAATGTCGCTATCGTTCATCATGTCAATAATGCTCTAAAAGCTCATAAACTGTTTGCTCGCGATAAAGATTATATTGTTCGCAATGATGAAATCGTTATTATTGACGAATTTACAGGGCGAATGATGCCTGGGCGGCGTTATTCTGAAGGACTTCATCAAGCGTTAGAAGCTAAAGAGCATGTTGCTATTCAACCAGAAAACCAGACACTTGCTTCCATCACTTTCCAAAATTACTTCCGTATGTATAGAAAATTATCTGGCATGACTGGAACTGCAACAACAGAAGCCGAAGAATTCAGAAATATTTATGGTCTTGACGTTGTCGAAGTCCCTACAAATTTGCCAATACAACGTATTGATGAAGATGATGAGATTTATCGAACAGCAGAAGAGAAATATCGGGCAATTGTGCGTGATATCCATCAAGCTCATGAAAAAGAACAGCCTATTCTTGTTGGAACAACCTCTATTGAAAAGTCAGAACAATTGGCAGAGCGTTTGCGAAAAGAAGGCATTACCGATTTTAGAGTCTTAAATGCTCGCTATCACGAACAAGAAGCATATATCATTGCGCAAGCAGGAGTTCCTAGAGCTCTCACCATTGCAACCAACATGGCAGGACGCGGTACGGATATACAGCTTGGTGGTAATGTTGAAATGCGCATCCGACAAGAGTTACAGGATATCCCGGAAGGTCCAGAGCGGACAGCTAAAATTGAAGAAATAAAAAAAGATGTTCAGAAGCTTAAAGAAAAAGCTTTAGCGGCTGGAGGGCTTTACGTTATCGCTACTGAACGTCATGAAAGCCGTCGTATTGATAACCAGCTTCGTGGACGTTCTGGTCGCCAAGGCGATCCTGGTCGCTCGAAATTCTTTCTCTCTCTTCAAGATGATCTTATGCGTATCTTTGGCTCTAACCGTATGGATGGTATGCTGCAAAAACTTGGATTGAAAGAAAATGAAGCTATTATCCATCCATGGATTAATAAAGCCCTTGAAAAAGCACAAAAAAAGGTCGAAGCACGAAACTTTGAAATTCGTAAAAATCTGCTAAAATATGATGATGTCATGAATGATCAACGCAAGGTTATTTTTGAACAGCGTATGGAGGTCATGAATGCAGATGATTTATCAGAAATGATCCTTGAAATGCGTAATGAAGTCGTAGAGGATCTCGTAGAGGCTTATATTCCATCAGGGACATATTCTGAAAAATGGGATGCAAAAACTCTCGAAGAAGAGCTTCAACAACTCTTTAATCTTGAGCTTCCAGTGGAAGAATGGGCAAACGAAGATGGAATTGCCGAGGAGCAAATTCTAGAGCGTGTATCAAATGCTGTTACAAAACTTGAAAATGAGCGTACTGAACGATATTCTCCAGAAGTTATGGCTTATTTTCACAAAGCAGTATTGCTCGAAACTATTGACACGTTATGGCGTGAACATCTGGTGAGTTTAGACCATTTGCGTTCTGTTGTTGGTTTTCGTGGTTATGCGCAGCGGGATCCGCTCAATGAATATAAGACAGAATCATTTGAACTCTTTCAAAGTATGTTGAAAAATTTGCGCCGAATTGTCACTTCTAAGCTTATGCGCTTTGAAATCATTCAACACCCCACAGAACCGGCCATGCCTGAGCAAACTGATGCTGCTTCTTCTGTCTTTAATGATCAAAGTCAAGAAAATGCTCCCACCTTATGGGCACGATCACAAGAAAATAGATTTGTTAATCCACAAGATCGTGACCCTAACGATATAACCACATGGGGAAAAGTTGGACGTAATGAGCGTTGTCCTTGCGGTTCAGAGAAAAAATACAAACACTGTCATGGAGCCTTTGTTTGAAAAGTAAACTATGCAAATGAATAAAAAGCGAAATTATGAGCAAGAATTGCGCACAGCTGGTTTAAGAGTAACACGTCAACGACGTGTTATTCTTGATATTTTGACTGATACAAATGATCATCCTAATGCATTTGAAATTTTTCAGCGTGCAAACAAAATAGATTCGAATATTTCACTCTCAACTGTTTATCGAACCATGAAAATATTAGAAGGAAATGGAACAATTCATCGCCATAGCTTTAGTGGTGGTCCATCTCGTTTTGAGCAAGCAGATGGGCAACATCATGATCATCTCATTGATATAGAAACAGGACAAGTTATCGAGTTTCATTCTGATGTTATTGAAAAGCTGCAAGAGGAAATTGCAAAATCCCTTGGCTATGATATTATTCATCACCGCCTTGAACTTTACGGAAAAAAAAACTCTTAAAAAAGTAATCATATATCATTAGATAAAATACCTCAGGCAAATCAAATTTTATAAAAATTTACCTTTAAAATATAATAGTTTTCATTGGCAAAAAAAAAGAATTGCTTTATTACCCCTCTTTGTATGATGCTATACGGTAATTCATTGCCAATATTATAACAAACAATCATTGCAACAAAATATTATAAAAATTGTATTATGAAAAATTAGGCCAATATTATCATGGTTTCCTTGCCACAAGATCGTATGAGACAGCTTGAAAAGCGCTTTGAAATAATTGAAAGCCAAATGACGACGAATCCAAATGCTGAAACATATGTCAAATTAGCTTCTGAATATGCAGAACTACAACCCGTTATTACCTCTATACGCGCATTAAATGCTCTTTACGAAGAGATTACAGAATTAGAAACGATTATCAACGATAAACAAACAGATATAGAGATGCGTAATCTTGCCCAGGAAGAGCTACCATCGTTATATAAAAAAGTAGAGCAATTTGAAAAAGAACTCCAGATTCTGCTTTTGCCTAAAGATGTTGCTGATGAAAAAAACGCTATTGTTGAAATTCGAGCAGGAACGGGTGGCTCAGAAGCAGCACTTTTTTCCGGTGATCTTTTCCGCATGTATGAACGTTATGCCCATGCTCACAATTGGAAAGTAGAAGTTATTTCACTTAGTGAGGGGGAAGTTGGCGGATATAAAGAGATTATTGCTACCATTTCAGGAAAAGGTGTCTTTTCTAAATTGAAATATGAATCAGGGGTTCATCGTGTGCAACGTATCCCAGAAACAGAGACAGGTGGGCGTATCCATACATCTGCTGCTACCGTTGCTGTGCTTCCAGAAGCTGAAGATATTGATATTGATATTCGTCCTGAAGATATTCGTATCGACACAATGCGTGCATCTGGAGCAGGAGGACAGCATGTTAATACAACGGATTCAGCTGTTCGTATCACGCATATTCCAACAGGAATTATGGTCGTACAAGCAGAAAAATCACAACATCAAAACCGAGCACGAGCCCTTCAAATTTTACGGGCACGCTTATTCGATATCGAACGACAAAAAGCGGAAAGTGAACGTTCAGCTTCTCGTAAAAGCCAAGTTGGTTCTGGTGATCGCTCAGAACGTATTCGTACCTATAATTTTCCACAAGGACGTGTCACGGATCACCGTATTAATCTAACCTTGTATAAGCTTGATCGCATTCTAGAGGGAGATCTTGATGAGCTTATTCATGCACTCATCTCAGATCACCAAACAGCACTCCTGATGGAAATGGACAATAATTGAACAAATATTCTTTCAAAAATGTCATCCAACAAACTCAAGAAAAATTGCGCATGAAAGGAATTTCTGAAGCCAATCTCGATGCGAAAATACTCATTGAATGGATAACAGGAATAAATGCTGCTGAAAGAGTTTCTAAACCAGATATGCATCTATCTTCTGAGCATATTATACAAATAGAACAGGCTTTACAACGGCGTATTGCAGGCGAACCCGTTTACCGTATTATAGGAGCACGAGAATTTTATGGTATATCTTTTACATTATCTCAAGAGACGTTAGAACCACGCCCTGATACAGAAACGCTGATAGATCTTGTTCTCCCTTTTCTCCAAAAACAGATCGAAAATTCGAGAAGAACAACATTCCTTGATATGGGAACAGGAAGTGGCGCCATTGCCATTGCCATTCTTAAACAAATTCCCCAATCCTATGCAGTCGCTGTCGATATTTCTGAAGATGCCCTTAAAACAGCGACAAAAAATGCAAAAAATGCTGAAGTAGCACACCGCTTCACACCCCTTCTTAGCGACTGGTTTGATTCTGTCACAGATCGCTTTGATTTTATTGTTTCCAATCCACCTTATATCCCCGCAAAAGATATCAAAAAACTTGCAAAAGAAGTGCGCTTACATGATCCATTGCGCGCTCTTGTCGGTGGAAAAGATGGTCTTGATTTTTATCGAAAGCTCGCCCATGAAGCAGCCAACTACTTAAAAGAAAACGGCACTATCGCTGTTGAAATTGGTTACTCTCAAGAAAAAGAAGTTTGCAATTTGTTTGAAACAAATGGCTTCCAATGTTTAGAAATGCGCAAAGACCTCAGTGGAATACCCCGCGCACTTCTATTTGCATGCAAACATTAAAATTCCCAATCATCATCCGTGGTAGCAACCGCCTTGCCAATGACATAAGAAGAACCTGCCCCTGAAAAAAAGTCATGATTTTCGTCAGAGTTTGGTGATAAAGCTGCCAAAATAGCGGGATTAACACGACAAACCTCAGGGGGGAAAAGAGCTTCAAAACCTAAATTCATTAAAGCCTTGTTAGCGTTATAATGAAGAAAAATTTTAACATCTTCTGTCAATCCAAGCGCATCATAAAGATCTTCAGTATATTTGCACTCGATGTTATAAAGATCAAAGAGCAGGTTAAAAGCAAAATTTTTAATTTCTTGTCTTTTGGCTTCATCAAGCTTTGCAAAGCCCAATTGGAATTTATAACCTATATAATAACCATGGACCGCTTCATCACGAATGATCAGTCGAATGAGATCTGCTGTATTGGTTAACTTAGCGCGACTGGCCCAATACATGGGCAAATAAAAACCAGAATAAAATAAAAAGCTTTCCAGCAAAGTCGAAGCAATTTTTTTCTTAAGTGGATCATTTGCTTCATAACGCTCAAGTACTAATCTAGCCTTTTTCTGCAAATGAATATTTTCTTCTGACCATCTAAACGCATCATCAACTTCTACCGTCGAACAAAGGGTTGAAAAAATAGAGGAATAAGAACGTGCATGAACCGCTTCCATGAAGGCAATATTCGTCAAAACTGCCTCCTCATGCTCTGTTATCGCATCAGCCAGAAGCGAAATGGCTCCTACAGTGTTTTGAATTGTATCAAGAAGCGTTAGTCCTGTAAAAACACGAATCGTTAGCTTGCGTTCTTCATCCGTTAAGCTTGACCATGAGGGAATGTCATTGGAAAGTGGAACCTTCTCAGGTAACCAAAAATTCCCAGTTAAGCGGTTCCATACTTCAAGATCTTTCTCATCATGTAATCTATTCCAATTAACAGCGCACACAACAGGATTTTTGGTTGTAATCTTTGTCATATGATGATCTCCTATAAACTGCACGAAACACAGCCATCAACTTCTGTTCCACTTAATGCTACTTGCCGTAATCGTACATAGTAAATACTCTTGATACCCTTTTTCCAAGCATAAATTTGTGCGCGGTTAATATCACGTGTGGTCGCTGTATCAGGAAAAAATAATGTTAATGAAAGACCTTGATCAACATGCTGTGTTGCCGCAGCATAGGTATCTATAATTTTTTCAGGGCCAATCTCATAAGCATCTTGGTAAAAATTCAAATTCGTATTATCCATATAAGGAGCAGGATAATAAACGCGCCCAATTTTTCCCTCTTTGCGAATTTCGATTTTTGAAGCAATTGGATGAATGGAGGAAGTGGCATGATTAATATAGGAAATAGATCCCGTGGGAGGAACTGCCTGTAGATTGCGATTATAAAGCCCGTACTCAATAACTAATTTTTTGAGTTCCTGCCAATCCTTTTGATCTGGAATAACAATATTATTCCGTGCAAAAAGCTCTTGCACAAGCGCAAATTGCGGTTTCCATTCTTTTTCAATATATTTCTCGAAAAAACGTCCATCTGCATAAGCTGATTTTTCAAACCCTGCAAACATTTCTTGACGTTCGTGCGCAATTAAATTGGAAGCACGTATGGCGTGATATGTCACAATATAAAAATAGATATTGGTAAAATCAATCGCTTCTGGAGACCCATAATAGATCTGCTCACGCGCTAGAAACCCATGCAAATTCATTTGTCCCAAACCAATCGCATGACTTTCAGCATTGCCTTTCGCAATGGAAGGCACACAATCAATATTGCTCATATCCGAAACAGCAGTCAGAGCGCGAACAGCAGATTCCACGGTCTGTCCAAAATCAGGACTTTCCATTGCTTTGGCAATATTCATGGATCCAAGATTACAGGATATATCACTTCCAATCGTGCGATAAGTTAAATCTGTCTCCAGTTCACTCGCCTCACTCACCTGCAAAATTTCTGAACATAAATTGCTCATACTTATGCGCCCAGCTATCGGATTCGATCGATTAGCAGTATCCTCAAATAAAATATAGGGATAACCCGACTCAAATTGAATTTCCGCTAATGTCTGGAAAAAAACGCGTGCACTTATTTTCTTTTTACGAATCTTTGCATTATCAACAAAAGAACGATAATGCTCCGTTAAAGAAATATCGCTAAAGGGCTTACCTGTCACACGCTCGATGTCATACGATGAGAAGAGATACATATCCTCATTATTCCGTGCAAGCTCAAAAGTAATATCAGGAATAACGACACCAAGCGAAAGCGTTTTAATTCTAACTTTTTCATCAGCATTTTCACGCTTTGTATCCAAAAACTTCATAATATCTAAATGATGAGCATGCAAATAAACAGCTCCAGCCCCCTGTCGTGCCCCAAGCTGATTGGCGTAAGAAAAAGAATCTTCCAAGAGTTTCATCACCGGTAAAACACCTGAGGACTGATTTTCTATTTGCTTAATTGGCGCCCCTGCTTCCCGCAAATTCGTTAAACAAAGCGCCACACCTCCACCACGTTTTGAAAGCTGCAAAGCCGAATTAACCGAACGACCTATCGATTCCATATTATCTTCAACACGTAGCAAAAAACACGAAACCAATTCACCTCGTTGTTTTTTCCCAGCATTTAAAAATGTTGGTGTTGCCGGTTGAAAACGTCCTGTAATAATTTCATCCACAAAACTTTCAGCAAGAGCTTTATTCCCTTGTGCCAAATATAAAGCTACAAGACAAACGCGATCTTCATAACGTTCAAGATAACGTTTCCCATCAAAAGTCTTCAGTGTATAGCTGGTATAATACTTAAATGCGCCTAAAAAGGTAGGAAAACGAAATTTAAATGCATAAGCACGTTTAAAAAGCTTTTTAATAAAAGAAAAATCATAAAGCTCAAATAAAGCTTTTTCATAATAACCTTCCTCTATTAAGTAATCTATTTTTTCCTTCAGGTTATGAAAAAAAACTGTATTTTGATTAACATGCTGAAGAAAATATTGCCGCGCAGCAAGCCGATCCATATCAAATTGAATATGACCATTTTCATCATAAAGATTAAGCATTGCATTCAACGCATGATAATCAGTAATCTGATCCGATTTCTGCGATTGTCCTATACCAATTGTTTCCAAAATCTTTCCAATCCCTTTTTTACATAAATAACGTCTTCATCAGTTCCACGCAGCTCAAAACGATAAAGGCAAGGTACACAACATTTTTCAGCAATAATTTTACTTGCTAGATTATAATAGCGACCAAAATTACGATTCCCACCGCCAATAACACCACAAATTAATTTTCGGTTCTCAGCTTCATTAAGAAACTGGACAACGGCTTTCGGCACGGCCCCTCTTCCTTCACCATCTGCATATGTAGGAACAACCAATACATAAGGTTCACCAACCAATGCAGAAGGCTTTCTTTTATCAATTTTGAAGAGTCTTTGCCCAAGCTGCGAGACAAAATGTTCTGTATTACCCGTTGCACTCGAATAATAAACAATAAGCCCCATTAAGCACAAAGACCACTAATCATATCTGGTCTAAAACCAGACCAATGATTTTCACCACAAACAACGACAGGAACCTGACGATACCCCAGAGATTGAACAAAACTGTATGCTTGTTCATCACAGGAAATATCAACAACACGATAATGAATGCCTTTTGCATCAAAAGCGCGGCGTGTAGCATCACATTGGACACAAGATGGTTTGCTATAAATAGTGATCGACATTTTCTTCAACTTTCACAATTCCAAACAATCAACCCTGAAAGGTCAATCTAATAATTTTATAGGTACTCAAGAATAACAAAAAATAGAAATTGTACGCAAAACATGTGGTTATTTTCAAATAATACACAGCTTCCTGAACATAACAGAATTCCTCATCAAATAACTTCAAAAACTATGATGAGAATAAGCGATTATTCTACAACTTAAATGGCAAAGCCCCCTAGTTATAAAACAATCTTTTGCTTGCATTACAATTCCCTCCTGCTGTCTAAAAAACTAATGTTCTAAACTACCGTTTTTCAAGAGCTCTGTTTGCTCTTTTACGGCAAAAATCAATTACAAAAACGAAAGGAAATCCTTCCAAAAGAGACCCTTCAGTAAAAATACTGCTATACCTTTGGCCAATAAACTCTTTACAATAATGGAAATAACTTAGATACCAAACGAAACACACTAACACCCTCTCTTGTGCTTATTTAGAATCACCAATCATTTTGATACTATATATAGTATATACTCTCTCTCTTTCGTCAAGGTGAATTCAATTATTATTTTTAATTTTCCACGATCTTCCCACTAAAATTTTCAGTACTCAAAACTATGTAATAATATAACATTTTGTTGACAAACGTTATATTATTACATAGTTTCCAAAATAATAAGCAACGATGGTAAAAAATATGGATCTGCACTTCAATAAAACAACATTAGGCTATAGGAATAGAATAGCAATAAAGAACTTTTCAGCAAAGTTAAAAGCTGGTTCATTGGTTGCAATAACAGGTGATAATGGCGCTGGAAAATCGACACTGCTAAAAGCCATCGCCGGATTGATTAAACCTCTTAAAGGAAAAATTACAAAACCAAAAAAAAGCCGCATTGCTTATCTTGCTCAGCAATGTAATATAGATCAAACATTTCCAATTGATGTGAAAACGCTTGTAAAAACAGGACTGTGGTCTTTTTGTGGATTATGGAAGAATCAGCGCCCTTATGATTCTAAGATTCAAAATGCTCTTAAAATGGTTGGGCTTACAGAACTCGCACCCCGTTCGCTTGAAACATTATCAGGCGGGCAATTACAACGCGCTCTTTTTGCACGTATCATTGTACAAGATGCCAATATTATTTTACTTGATGAACCTTTCAATGGTGTAGATCATAATACCCAAAAAGACCTTCTTGCTCTGATCACATACTGGCAACAGCAAGGACGCACAATTCTCACCGCACTCCATAACCCTCTCATCGTGCAAGAATTTTTCCCCCAAATGATTCAAATTGATCAACAAAACGCCTTTTATGGAGAAACAACACAGTTTTTAAACAACACCCTTCATCACGTTATGCCACCTCTCACATCCAATTCTTTCCCTATTAGCGCACAAAAACAAAATCTTCTCATCAATGATCCTCTCTTTCTTAGGTTATAAGACGTGTATGCATTTTTTCTTGCCCCCTTTGTTGATTTCCAATTTATGCAAAACGCCCTTATCGGTTCTATTTTTCTGTCTATTAGCGCTTGTCCTGTTGGTGTGTTTTTGATGCTCCGTGGAATGAGCTTGACAGGAGATGCTATCTCTCATGCCATTCTTCCTGGTGTTGCAATTGCTTTTCTGATTTGTGGTTTTTCCCTCATATCTATGACACTTGGTGGTATCTTCGCTGGTCTTATTGTTGCTTTAGCAACCATTTTGATTTCACGAAACAGCTTTCAGAAAGAAGATGCATCCATGACCGTCTTTTATCTTATTGCACTCGCGGCAGGTGTTATTATTATCTCACTGAAAGACTCAACAATTGAGCTGCTTCATCTCTTATTCGGATCGGTTCTTGCACTTGATGCACAAGCCCTTTGGTTAATCACTACTATAATGCTGATTACACTCTGCAGCCTTTGTATTTTTTGGCGTGCACTCGTTTTAGAAAGCTTTGACCCCCTCTTTTTTAAATCACTCTCTCCATTGAGTAAATATATTCATATTTCATTGCTTGGACTTGTGGTGCTGAATCTGGTTGGAGGCTTTCAATCACTAGGAACATTACTTTCCGTTGGTATTATGATGATTCCAGCCATTACAGCCCGTTTTTGGTTTTCACGGCTAGGCCCTATTTGCGCGCTTTCCACTCTTTTTGGAATCATTTCTAGCGTATGTGGTCTCCTGCTTTCTTTTCATCTTTCACTTCCCTCCGGCCCTGCTATCATCATTGCCGCAGGATTTATTTATCTTGTTTCCTGTTTGATAAGTCCACGTGGCTTTATTGTAACATGGTTTCCCCACCTCTTTTATACCTCCTCACTTTAAGGAAAAAAATGTGCCTAAGTTTGCTCAAAAATTTGTTCTTCTTGGAGCTTTATTGCTTGCCCTTTCTCCATTTTCTGCTTCTGCACACAATAAAATCAAAGTTGTTGCGAGCTTTTCTATTCTTGCAGATCTCGTAAAAAATGTAGGAGACAACCATATCTCTATGACCACTTTTGTAGGTCCCAATGCGAATACTCACACTTATGAACCTACCCCCCATGATGCTCAGGCTCTTAGAAATGCTCAAATTATTTTCATCAACGGGCTTCATTTAGAAGGATTTATTGATCGCCTCATTACAGCAAGTGGTACAAAAGCACTTCTTGTCGAAGTTAGCGCTAACATTCCCTCCCTCAAAATGAAAAATCAAGAACATAATGCCCATCACCACCACAGCGTTATTGATCCACACGCTTGGCAAACAATTCCCAATGTCAAAATCTATGTGAAGAATATCGCTGCTGCTTTTTGTAAAATCGATCCACAATCCTGTACCAGCTACAAAAAAAATGCCGAAACCTACATCCAAAAACTTAAAATAGCACAAGATACCCTGAAAACAAAAATTGCTACCATTCCTAAAGATAAACGTATCATTATCACATCTCATGATGCCTTTGGCTATTTTGCCAAGGAATATGGTTTTACTATCCTTGCCCCTCAAAGTGCTTCAACAGAAACTGAAGCAACCGCAGCCGATGTTGCTAAACTTATAAAACAAATTAAAGCGAATAAAGCAACTGCCCTATTCGTTGAAAATATCTCTAATCCCCGTCTCATAAAACAGATTGCAAAAGAAACAGGCTTAACAATTGGTGGAACACTTTATTCTGATGCATTGTCAAACAAAAATGGCCCTGCAGCAACTTATCTCGATATGATGGAACATAATGTGAATACCATCATTGATGCTATCACAAAACATTAAGATCTTCTATAAAAGAGATAAAAAAGAGTTCATAAAATCGTAAGTCTATGATTATGTTACTAATGATGCCCCAACAGCTATAATTGATAACATTGATATGAAATAAAGTTACTTTTACAGAGAAATTTATACTCTATAGATTCTAAGATAGATAAAGTAAGTGGATTTATTGCCTCATGGTGCCCAAACTGTCAGCAGTAGCATTCTATTTTTCAATGCTTCTTTTACAATAACTCTCGACACTTGAAACGATTCATAAGAAGAATTTGGTGTCTCTTTCTTAAAGTATTTTTATCTATCCAACTTCATTTATAACATGCAAGTAGAATTAGTGTATGAATAAAAACCACTTGAAGAAAAAATACCTCTTATGAAGAGTCTCAACACAATAATTGTTGCAATGTTGGAGACTGAAAGAGAGTATGATAATGGCCCCAGCTTGCATTTTTATAAGCATAAAGATGGCGATACACAATGGATTTTATGTTATACTACTTATAAACGACTGCGTGAAAAAATAGTTGGAACAACCTTGCAAGATATTTTTTAAAAAAAGTGCGTAAATTGGCAACCCAATAGCCTTCTGTTTAGGTATTCTGTTTTGTATGAGAGATGCAATTCTATTACGTAAAAAAATGTGTTCGGCAATACTTAATCGCCATTATGTAAGAGACACTGGCTCAGATGTTTTTGAAAATTGCAATACTAAATTAAAAGATGATGCTAAAGACAGAATCTATTTTTTATTTGATGCTTTCATATTCTCCCTAAATTAAGCTGTCTCCTCATTTTAGAAATTACACAAGCAGATAAGCTTATTCTACTTTGGCATACAAAACTGAATACAGCACTGAACCGTCTTCATATTTGTCTCAAACATACTGCTGTATAAAGTTTAGGTTGATTTATAAGCAACAAAAAGCACGCGCTTTATAAGAAAGTAATATCATAAAACCATTAATAAACTGGCAATATATTGAAAAAATATACCAGATTTTATACAATGCTTTGTAAAACAATAACATAACTGTCTTTGTCTCTGCTGATTCTTATAGGTATTCGCATCGATCCTTTATGTTATATTCATAAAGATCTGTTTGAGGATGATCTATAGGCAATTTTTAACTCAAGAATATAGAAAAGATCGATGAGATGTTACAGATGTGTTTCATCTGCTTTTATCGCTAAAAGTAATGAAAATTCTAAAACAAGCACGCCTTCTATCTCTCAGTGATTTTTTGCAACTTATCAGATACCCTTGTTGAGAATTGCATAGTGATTTACATGAGAAAAAATAAACTTGCAGCATGCGCGCATAGGTTTCTCTCTAATTTATGTGATTGGTAAAAAAAACAAATGCTTCTTATAGGAGCTCTGAAACTATTTTAGATCATATGGCCAGCGGTAAAATAGAATGCGCCTATTCTCGTAGAGATTATTTAGAACAGCATCGTATTTTGTGCATCAAATAGACTTCTTATGTTAGGGATCAAAGCTCAGATATGGGGCGCATCCTCCCTTATCTGTGACTCATTTTTTCTCTCTATTTCTCTCTTTTACTTTTATAATACACATAAATTATTACATCAAGAAACATATGATAATATGTTGTTTTTTTATAATGAAAATGATGTTTGAAAATTATATTCTTCTTACAGACCGTGAAAATGCAAAATTTCTTCATATAAATGTTTTGACATTCTCAGCGCCACGGGACAATAGATCATTACCAAAACTGTTAAAATTTTGTTTTTAATCCCATCGGTTACAACCTGAGTTTGTAAATGTAATTGAGCAAGTCAAAACACACCATTATCATGACGCAGCATAAAAGAGAGTCGTATCACATCAATTAATGCTTACTTATTATTTGTGCGCTTTCCTGTGTTTTTATTAAAAGTATGAAAATTCTGATGAGCAACAGTGAAACTTAGTTTTTGACCATAGTCGTGTGTCAAGCGTTCTTTTATTTCAATCGTAAAGATGATACCATTCCAACGCGTTAAAACATGGCAACCTGTTCCAATAAGCTTGATAAGCTCAATTTTTGTGTGAAAGACAGGCCCTTTATCTGGATGTTCGCCCAATAAGATTATTTCAGGTCTGAATGCTAAAAGATCAGTTTCTTCACCATAAGAAAATGAATGCCCTAAATGTTGTTCTAAGACATAGCGATCAAGAAAATTCATAGGAGGAGAACCAATAAAATCAGCAACAAATGTTGTTGCTGGAGTATCGTAAATTTCCATTGGTGTTCCAATTTGCTCGATAGCTCCTTTATTCAAAACGACTATTCTATCAGCTAATGTCATAGCTTCTAGTTGATCATGGGTAACATAGAGGCTCGTTGTTCCTAATGAACGCTGTAGTGTTTTTATTTCAATACACATTTGCGCCCGTAATTTTGCATCAAGATTTGAAAGAGGTTCATCAAAGAGAAAAACACGGGGTTGACGTACAATCACACGCCCCATTGCAACACGCTGACGTTGTCCTCCTGATAATTGTCGTGGTTTACGATCAAGAAATGGTTCTATCTCCAAAAGCTTTGCAGCATGTGCGATACGTTTTTTAATTTCTTCTTTAGGAGTTTTACGATTTTTAAGACCATATTCTAAATTTCCACGAACTGTCATATGGGGATAAAGGGCATAATTTTGAAAAACCATAGCGATATCACGATCAGCTGGTTCACGATCATTGATACATTCGTTATCAATGCATAATTCACCTGAGGTAACTTGTTCAAGTCCTGCTATAATACGTAATAAGGTCGATTTTCCGCACCCTGAAGGACCGACAAGAACAAGAAGTTCTTTATCGGCAACAGTTAAGTTTAAATCATCAATGACCAGAATGCCGTTGTCATACTGTTTTTTTATATTTGATAACTGGATTATGGCCACAATTACTTCTCCGTTTCAATAAGGCCTTTGATAAAAAGCCGCTGCATGAAGATAACAACAAGAACAGGGGGAACCATGGCAACAACCGATACTGCCATGAGTATATTCCATTGAGGATCATGTTGAAGTGATTCGACAATAAGCTGTTTTAAAATAATAAGGATCGTTTGATGATTTTGATCCGTTGTGATGATAAGAGGCCAGAGATATTGTATCCATCCATAAATGAACATAATGATAAATAAAGCAGCAATATTGCTTTTACTAAGAGGAAGAAGAATATCCTTAAAAAATTTAACTGGACCTGCACCATCAACACGTGCCGCCTCTAAGAGTTCATCTGGAACAGTCAAAAAAAACTGGCGAAATAAAAATGTAGCGGTCGCAGATGCAATAAGTGGAATAATCATTCCACTATAGGTGTTGACCATCCCCAATTTTGCAACAATCTCATAGGTTGGAAGAATACGAACTTCGACAGGGAGCATCAATGTAACAAAAATAAGAACAAAAGCAGTTTTTCGGAAGGGAAAGCGCATGTAAATAATTGCATAAGCAGACAAAAGTGAAATAATAATTTTTCCAACGCTAATCCCAAGAGCCATAATGAATGAATTCATTAAGAGTGGCCAGAGGTTGGGCAAACCCAGCTGTGCAAGGCCATCACCAAAGATTGTTTTATAATTTTCCAGAGCATATTTCCCAGGCAAAAGAGGAAGTGTTCCTGAGTTAAATGCTGCTGAACTATGAGTTGATGCAATGATAGCAACATAAACTGGAAAGCAAATAATGATAATACCAACAATGAGAGTAATATGGGTTAGAAATTTCAAAACAGGGCGATTTTCAACCATAATTTGTTTCCTAATATTGTACACGGCGCTCAATCCAGCGAAACTGGATAAACGTTAAGACAATAACCATCAACATCAATATTGTTGATTGTGCTGCTGATGCACCGATTATTTGATTTCTAAAGCCATCGTCATATACTTTATAGACGAGGATGCTCGTTGCACGCGCAGGACCTCCAGAAGTTGTATTATCAATAATACCAAAAGTATCAAACATAACATAATTGACATTGACAATAAGAAGGAAAAACGTCGTTGGTGAAATTTGCGGGAAAACCACTGTCCAAAATCGTTTAAAGGGACCAGCACCATCAATGGCGGCTGCTTCTATTTGAGAACGCGGAACAGACTGAAGACCTGTAAGAAAAAAGAGAAAATTGTAAGAAATTTGTTTCCAACTAGCCGCAATGACAATAAGAATCATTGCTTGAGTGCCATTAATACGATAATTCCATAGCACCCCTATTTTCTCGAGAAAAAAAGGGATAATTCCGATGGTGGGATGAAAGATAAACAGCCACAATATGCCTGCCAATACTGGAGCAACAGCATAGGGCCAGAGCAAAAGCATTGTATAAGCCTTTTTTGCACGGATGACACGATCAACACAGACAGCTAAGAGAAGTGATATTGTCATTGAAGCGACAGTAACTGAGATGGAAAATACTGCGGTTGTAAAAAGCGATTGCCGATAAGTAGGATCAGAAAGAACGGTTAGATAATTCTCAAAACCAATAAAGGTTGTTGTAAAGCCAAAAGGGTCTTCACGCTCAAAAGATGATTTTATTGCTTGAGCAGCAGGCCAAAAGAAAAACAAAAAAGTCACAAGAAGCTGAGGAAAAAGCAGTCCGTAAGAAAGTAGACTATTTTTAAAATATGCATGTTTTTCTTGCATTCATAGGGCTCTTTAAATGTAGAGACTTTAAAAAAGTAAACAAAAAGGACTCAACCGTTTTTGTTGAGTCTTTAATGTTTAACAATAAAACGAAATTAATGATTAGATCTTTCAAATTCACGCAAGAGTTTATTTCCACGTTCAACGGTCTCATCTAAACCATCTTTCGGCGTTTTTGAACCACTAAGAACAGCTTCCAACTCTTGATCAAGAATGGCACGAATTTGTGGTAAATTACCAAATCTTATCCCTTTTGAGTTAACTGTTGGTGGATTAAGATTAATCTGTTTGATAGCTATATCCGCACCTGGCGTTTTTTCATAGAAATGTTGTTTTTTGCTCAATTCATAAGTCGCTTTTGTGGTTGGGAGATAACCTGTTTCCTGATGCCATTTTGCTTGATTTTCTGTTTTTGAAAGAAATTTAAGAAAAGCGGCTGCCCCTGCATATTCCTTTGGAGTATGGCCCTTAAACGCCCAAATAGAAGCTCCCCCAATAACTGAATTTTGTGGTGCTCCTTCTGTATCCTTATAGTACGGTAGCATACCAACCCCCACATTAAACTGAGCTTCAGAAACAATTCCAGCATGTGATCCTGAAGATTGCATAAAAATCGCACAATTTTGTGCCATAAACATTGGTGTTGAATCTAATGCACCTGCTGGACCACCATAACGGAAAATACCTTGATCAGACCACTTTTTCAGGTCAGTCCACATACGCACTTGTAAAGGTCCATTAAATGTAAGTTCTGAATCAAGTCCTTTAAAGCCATTTTCCTTCGTTCCAAAAGGAACATTATGCAACGCTGAAAAATTTTCTATACCAATCCATTGAGCGGCATAAGCCATTGTAAAACCACAAGTTGCCGCTTTAGTCTCAAGAATTTTCTTGGAAAAGTTTTCTATATCTTGCCACGTTCTAGGAGGCTGTTCTGGATCAAGCCCTGCTTTTTTAAAGATATCTTTGTTATAATAAAGGATGGGTGTTGAAATATTAAATGGCATAGAGACGATACGTCCCTGTTCATCGGAGTAATAACCACTAATAGCAGGGAAATAATCTGTAGGATCAAATTCTTGTTTTGTATCAGCCATAAGTTGATAAAATGGGTAGATTGCACCTTTTGCAGCCATCATAGTTCCAGTACCAACGTCATAAATTTGAGCAAGTACTGGCTGTTTCTTTCCACGAAATGCTGCAATGAGTGAAATCAATCCCTCTTCATATTCACCGCGAAATGAAGAAACAACTTTATACTCAGATTGACTTGCATTAAAATCGTTAATGAGACTTTCAGTTTGCTTTCCTAATTCACCACTCATAGAATGCCAAAAGCTGATTTTTGTCTGTGCAAAACTTTCTGTCATCCCCGCTGTGGACATTATGATAGCAACCGTGGCCGCTATGGAAAGATAAAAACGACTCATGCTTCACCCTTTCTGAAGTGATGGAATACAAACTACCCCTAAATTTATAGTATTACACATGAACATGCTATGACAGTTTTATTTCAGAAACATATTCTCTCATTTAAACAGGATCCACCTAAAGGTCAAATGAATTTGTTTAAACTTATTTATTTTCTTTTATAAGCTTTCTTATGTATTCACGAAATACGCGTTTGTAACTATCTGAAAAAAGTGAGATGGCTTAAATAAGCAAAGTCACTTGGTAAAAAGATATGGATCGTAAATATCATTCAATGACTATTTTAATATCTGGATTTACTTCTTTAAAAAGAATTGTTTCTTCTTTTATTATTTGTCTTATAACTTTCGGCTTATAACTTTAACACGATGTTGCTACTGAATTTAAAGAAGAGACAAATAGAATTTTTTAAAATTAAGAAAATCATTTTGAAGCGCTTAATAGTCTCTTTCCCTGTAACAAGATCACACCCCTCACGCAAAACAAAATGACACTGTATAACCAATTTCCATGCTGTTAAAAAATCTTTCAATACATCTACATTTCATGATAGCACCTATAAAATAAGCCCTAAAGCCTCTCCATTAAAGTATATAAGACTTTTTGTATGCCATCATTTTTACACTTCATAAAAGTGCAAAACGACATCATCATGTGCGATCCTAATGCTTCAACAAATCTTGCATTTAAAATACGTTAAATGAATATTTTTATTCTTTTCTCAATCATTTTTTATCCACACACCAACCCTGCTTGTAATGTGCAAACGAATGATTTTGATTGATTCATTGTAAAAATATTTGAAATAAGAGAATCTTACGTATTAAGGTCTCTTACTCACATGAATAAAATATTAATTATGATTATAAATCAATGTATTATTGTCATGTATTAGATAATTTTTCTTCTTTCATTACGCTAACTTTATGAAGATATATAGTTCCTTTTGTGTTGATGTATTTTTACCTTTGTGCACACAATTGCAATGCGAGATCAGGTTGATCTGTCGTAATATAATGTACAGGCATATCAAGCCAATATGATAACCGAGCTTTTCCATTAATTGTCCATACCCCTACAGTAAAACCAGCCTCAAGAGCTGCTTCAATAAAGTTCTGTGAAACAATAGAGCCATCTACACTTAGATCAGAATAACCTAATTGCTTCCATTCAGAAAAATGACGGTACATATCACCTTCAAAATTATCAACACATGGACCAGATGGTATTCCTGCTTCAATAAAAGGACGAAGGATAAAAGGATCAAAACTAATAGCAGAAACCCGTTCTGATAAATTTCGGCTTTTTATTAGCGCAAGCGCTTTTTGGGATAATATTGTTTCGCGCTCCACTTCACCGCATGTCTTGATTTCAAGATGCAATGCAACATTCGTTGGTGCTAAAAGATCAAGCACTTCTTCTAATAAGGGAGGTGCTTCTTGGCTTCCTTTTACGCAGAGTTGTTTGCGTGTTTCATTATCAATGTCGTGAATATACCCCTTTTTTCCAACCAATTGGTCTAGACGGAAGTCGTGAAAGACAACCACTTCACCGCTTTTTAGCAAATGAACGTCGCATTCAACTTCATCAACACCTAACGCTATAGCATTATTAAATGCCGAAAGGGTATTTTCAGGATAAAGATGAGCTCCTCCACGGTGTGCAACAATTTTTTTCTCAGACATGCAAAATCCCACACTTCTCAATTTTAAACGATATTGACGTACAGATTGCCAGATAAAAGCTTATATCATATGAAAATACACAATCATTTTTAAATGATTTTTTCTACACTTTTCGAATATCAAACCCTCAGTCATATTTTATTCTTAAAAGACTTATCCTTCATTTTAATTATTCCCATTCAATAGTACTAGGAGGCTTTGAGGTTACATCATATACAACACGATTAATCCCTCTAACTTCGTTAATAATACGTGCTGCTGTCTTACTTAAAAACGCCATATCATAAGGATAAAAATCAGCAGTCATTCCATCTACAGATGTGACGGCGCGAAGAGCACAAACAAATTCATAAGTGCGACCATCCCCCATAACACCAACAGTTTGAACTGGAAGAAGAACAGCAAAAGCTTGCCAAATTTCATCATAAAGACCGGCCTTACGGATTTCCTCAAGATAAATAGCATCTGCTTCGCGTAAAATTTCTAATTTTTCACGTGTTACAGCACCTGGACACCGAATTGCAAGGCCGGGACCTGGAAAAGGATGGCGACCAATAAACTGCTCCGGTAGCCCTAACTCTCGTCCTAGCGAGCGAACCTCATCCTTAAAGAGCTCACGTAACGGTTCTACAAGTTTCATCTTCATCTGTTCTGGTAGCCCACCCACATTATGATGGCTTTTAATGGTTACCGTTTCACCAATAGCAGACACACTCTCAATAACATCTGGATAAAGTGTTCCTTGTGCTAAAAACTCTGCACCTCCTATTTTTTTCGTTTCTTCTTCAAAAACTTCAATAAAAAGGCGACCAATTGTTTTGCGTTTTTTTTCTGGATCTGTCTCACCTTTTAAAGCATTAAGAAACACATCAGCAGCATTAACGTGAATAAGCTCTATATTATAATGATCACGAAAGAGCGTGAGAACTTCTTCAGCTTCATTCTTGCGCATCAGCCCATGGTCTACCAAAATACATGTCAGTTGATCTCCTATAGCTTCATGAAGGAGTACCGCTACAACAGATGAATCCACTCCCCCTGAAAGACCACAAATCACACGACTTTTCCCAACTTTTTGTCGTATCGTAGCAATTGCCTGCTCACGATAAGAAGCCATTGACCAATTGCCTTTAATAGCAGAGATCTTATGAACAAAATTTTGCAAAAGTTTTGTACCATCCGGTGTATGGATAACTTCAGGATGAAACTGTACCGCATAAAAATGTCTTTTTTCATCCGCAATAGCCGCATAGGGAGCTCCTTTTGAGGTTCCTATGACACGAAAACCTTCTGGTAAAGCTGCCACACGGTCACCATGGCTCATCCATACTTGATAACGAGAACCTTTTTCCCACACTCCATCAAAAAGGGCACTCTCTTCTTGAACTTCCAAAAAAGCACGCCCAAATTCACGCTCATGTCCAGCTTCAACCTTTCCTCCAAGCTGAACACACATGACTTGTTCACCATAGCAAATACCCAAAATCGGAACACCCGCCTCAAAAATTTCCATTGGAGCACGCGGAGAGCCCTCATCAATAACGGAATAAGGACTCCCTGATAAAATAATAGCTTTAGGATTTATGCGGCGCACAGCTTCTAAAGCCAATTGAAAAGGAGCAATTTCACAATATACCCCCATTGCTCGTACCCGTCGTGCAATAAGTTGTGTAACTTGTGAACCAAAGTCAATAATAAGAACAGTGTCTGGATGTGATATGCTCATAGAAAACCAATCAACAATTGTAAAAGAAAACTCATGAGAGTTATGATTTAATCTTTCTCTTTTCACAAGCCTATTTTCTTACGAAAAAGATTATTCTCGTAAAGTTTATGATAAAAAGTGCAAAAATATGGATCAATGTTTTTTTTGCAACACAGATAAAAAGAACCCATCTGTTTGTGTTGTGGCTGGCGACAAAGTAAGTCCATAATTTGAAAAAACTGGTTGCACAGGAGAAAAACTAAAATGTTTCTGCCAAAGCGCTGGCATATCTATTGGAGAAAAATGAGAATGTTGTTGAAGGAAATGGGAAATTTGTTCCTCATTTTCATCTGTAAAAAGAGAACAGGTAATATAGATTAAGCGCCCATTTGGCTTAAGATAAGCTATCGCTTCATTCAAAATATCCCTCTGTTCTGTTTGGCGTTGTTTCACTTGTTCTAATGTTAAACGCCATTTCGCATCTGGACGACGACGCCATGTTCCTGTCCCACTACATGGTGCATCTAGTAGAACTCTATCCATCTGGCCTATTAATGGCTTCAATTCTTCTTTTTGTGCTCGTGTTTGTACATTACGAACACCAGCGCGTCGAAGACGATCAAAAATAGGAGCTAAGCGCGCTTTATCGGAATCATAAGCATAAATTTGCCCACGATTGTTCATATCGGAAGCTAAAGCTAATGTTTTGCCACCAGCACCTGCACAATAATCTAATACCTGCATGCTCTCTTGCGCTTCCACAAGGTGAGCAACAATTTGAGATCCTAAATCCTGTATTTCAAAGTGTCCTTTTTGAAAAGCTGGTTCCACTTGAACATTGGGATGACGATTAAACTTTTCAATCGGTGCAATTCTTAAAGCTTGCCCAAACCATGGAAAAGATTTAAGTTTGGTTTTTGCTAATTCTTTCAGCACCTTTTCTGGTGTTGCCTTTAGGTTATTTACCCGTAGGTCTAAAGAAGGACGCGTTGCTAACGCAGCCGCTTCAGTGATCCAATTATCACCAAATAAAGGACGCAGATGCGCTTGACACCATTGCGGAATATCACCACGAATATAGTCTGGAGCATCCACTAATTGCTGACCTTGCCACGATTTACGCTGTTTAGCCCCTAATAACTGCGGTGCAAACCGATCTTCTGTCAACTCACCGTCAATTTGCTCCAGCGTCATTTTTCCAGAATCTAATAAGGCACCAAAAACGATATCTCGGATATCATCACTCTCCATACGCCATTGTAAAGAATAACGTCGTCTTAAAACATCATAAACGATTGTACCAATAGCTGCACGATCACCTGCTCCAGCAAAGCGATGAGAAAGACCCCAATCCTTTAAAGCTTCTCCTACTGGGCGATGCTTCATTTCTATCTCTGTGAGAACATCTATTGCTGCTTGCAAACGCCCACCTAATCGCATTCATTTCTCCCATTAAAATAACAAAATTTTAAATCATCTAAAAAATAATATTATCGCCTTCTTGCCAATGAAACCTTCTCAACGCCATAAAAAATTTACATTCAATCTTAAAACGATCTGATCATACTTTTTTATAAGATCCAATTTAGAGTATCTAAATTTTTCCTTTCATCTTCTGCCCATTCGTTTTTTATCCTTCTACCTCTTATACTAAAAGATACGTAGCCATCCATAAAAAACTTATTTCCGCCATGCATTACGAAAAAAACAAACTCTTTAATTTATTGGCGTAAAATAAAGTTTACGAGGATTGTCTGAACAATAGAAAAAATCTTCTCATAAAATTAAACAAGCTCATCTTACGTTCAACAAAAAATTAACTTTTTAGAAAATGCTTGGAACCACTATTTGGCATGACCGTTTTTACTCTAATGGCAACTGCCAGACAATTTTAAAGGAGAAAATAATGACTTATAATAATGGAAAAACAACTTCGTCTAAAAGCCGTCATAATACAATGCCCTCAAACAACGGAAAGAAATCCGTTCAAAGTGATCAGACAAACACTCGCCAACGTGCGTCAAAGACTGGACGGAAGACAACAAAAAGTTAATTCTAATTTTATATAACTTATTTCATATAGTCTTAACAGAAAGAATTAGAGTTTTAACCTCTAATTCTTTCCTTTTTGGGATTATTACACCAAATTACAAACAGAAAAAGCGCAGTCTCTCTTTCTTGTTCTCGGCAAATTTTATATTTATGCAATATGATATTAGGCTCTTGTATCTTTAAACTGGCCCACGATAATTTGGACTCTCTCGTGTGATAGAAACATCATGCGTATGACTTTCATGGAGTCCCGCATTCGTAATACGTACAAACGTTGCTTTTTCACGAAACTCTACGAGATCTTTTGCTCCAACATACCCCATCGAAGCACGAAGTCCACCAGCAAGCTGATGTAGAACTGATGCTATAGGACCTTTATAAGCCACCTGCCCCTCCACACCCTCAGGAACCAACTTAAGTTCATCACGAACATCATCTTGAAAATAGCGATCTGCCGATCCTCGTGCCATAGCACCAACAGATCCCATGCCGCGATAAGCTTTAAAGGATCGTCCTTGATAAAGATAAACTTCGCCAGGACTTTCTTCTGTACCCGCTAAAAGAGAGCCAATCATAGCAGCACAAGCCCCACCTGCTAAGGCTTTAGCAAAATCACCCGAAGCTTTTATCCCCCCATCAGCAATAACGGGAATGCCCGCTTTTTCAGCAACTTCTGCAGCATTCATAATGGCTGCAAGCTGAGGAACACCAACACCTGCAACAATTCGCGTTGTGCAAATAGAACCAGGACCAATCCCAACTTTTATAGCATCCGCACCACTGTCAATCAAAGCCTGTGTTGCTTGAGCAGTCGCCACATTACCAGCAATAATAGCTGGAGAAAACGTCATTTTTTTAATACGCTCAACAGTGTCTAATACACGCTGAGAATGTCCATGTGCAGTATCAATTACTAGAATATCAACGCCTGCATCAATTAATCGTTCAGCCCGCTCAAACCCATCGTTCCCTACACTACTTGCAGCTGCAACACGCAAGCGACCTTGTGAATCTTTGGCAGCGTTTGGATTTAATTTTGCTTTTTCAATATCCTTAACTGTTATCAGTCCGACACAACGATTCTGTTCATCCACAACTAATAATTTTTCAATACGATGATGATGTAAAAGATACTTCGCTTCATTGAGTTGAACATTTTCACGCACTGTGATTAAATTTTCATGCGTCATTAATTCATAAATTTTTTGTTTAGGATCCGATGCAAAACGCACATCCCTATTTGTCAAAATGCCAACAAGCCGTCCAGCAGTTTCACCTTTAGCACCATTTTCAACAACCGGAATACCGGAAATACCATGAGAGCGCATCAAAGATTTTGCTTCTTCAAGTGTTGCATCTGGTCCAATGGTGACTGGATTAACAACCATACCAGATTCAAACTTTTTTACTTGGCGAACTTCTTCTGCCTGCTCTGCAGGAGACATATTACGATGAATAACCCCAAGACCACCAGCTTGAGCCATAGCAATTGCCAAACGCGATTCTGTTACCGTATCCATTGCCGCAGAAAGCAATGGCAAATTGAGCTTAATATCCGCTGCAATGCGCGTACTGAGATCCACTTGACTAGGCATAACAAGAGAATGACCGGGTTGTAAAAGTACATCATCAAAAGTCAGTGCCAATGCACCTGTCCCCGTTTCAACAATCTTTGCCATATCAAAATTCCTTTTATAATAAAACACCGCAAGAAGCTTTAAAATACAACTGCGGTTCTCATACATGGTAGATTGGCAAAAAATTATGCCATGCTACAAACAAAATGAAAAGAAAAATAAATATTTTTTTTAAGTGTGGTTTATAAAAATTTACAATTGTGATTCAATAGGTAACCAACTTATTATTTTTGCAAATGCGCGACGCCAAAAATTGCTTTCTGGCTCATAGTCAATGCTATATTTTTTTTCATTTTCAATAAAATCCCAATAAATACGATTATTATCACCAAGACGCAGATGATAGCTCATTTCCCCTGTGGTTTCTTCAGAAAACAACAAATCTAATCTTGCTGTAATGGGAGCACATTCAAAAAGAATGCCCATTTCTGTATTTAATGATGCTGATCTTGGATCAAAATTTAAAGATCCAATAAAAGCTGTTTTACGATCAATTAAAAAAGCTTTGGCATGTAGACTTGCCTTACTCGATCGAAACAATCGTAACCCATGAGTATTGCCTTCCGCTTTTAATTCATAAAGATTAACACCACTTTTCAACAATGCCTTACGATAAGGTACATAACCACCATGCACTAATGCTACATCAGTAGCTGCTAAAGAATTTGTCAGAATTTTGACATCAACACCTTTTGAAACCAAATTACTAAAATTCTGCGTGCCAACCTTACCAGGAACAAAATAAGGTGACGTAATCTGAACCGTTTTTTGGGCATTTCCAATAACCTTTGAAAGTGCCTTCATAAGCCAATTACTTGCTTTTTTACGCAATGCTTTTTCTGGAGGGTCAGAAAGAACAACAACTTTGTCTGCTAAAAATAACCGCTTTCCTGTTTGGATAAAACAATTAAAGTTAATGTGCTCTTTGACATAATCTAAATAAACTTTTGCAACTTTGGAATCACGAAACTTTCGTAATTTATCTTTCCAATAGCTAAGATCACTTGCGCTTTTAGGAACAACCAAAGTATGAATTGGCAAAACAACAGCACTATTCCAAAAATCATCAAAGATACTTTCTACCTTTTTAACAGAAGGACCGATTAACATCAAATCTAAATCTCGAAAATGGGATTCTTTACCAGCATCAAAATAAGAATCTGCAAGATTACGTCCTCCTACAAAAGCGACCCTGCCATCAACAATAAAAGCTTTATTATGCATTCTACGTGTTACAGTAATTGCCCGTAATATAATTTCTAAACCACGGCGTAAACCACCTTTACGCGATCGCCCTGGATTAAACATTCTCACCTCAATGTGAGGATGTTTATCTAGCGCAATATAAGCTGGATCACGTGCCTGAGCATTAATATCATCCAAAAGAAGCCGTACCCGAACCCCTCGATCAGCTGCCTCAACTATTTCACTTAATAATAGGCGCCCCGTTAAATCATCATCCCAAATATAATACATCAGATCAAGGCTACGCCCAGCCTCTGCAGCTCCTATTGCCCGAACACAAAACGCATCCAAATTGCTGATAATGAGGGAAAGGGCATCTTTATCAATCCCCAATCCATTTTCTTTCTCAGCTAATTGACTGACGATACGATCAAGCTTAGTTTCATCTTTCTGAAGAGGTAACGCATAAGAACATTTTCCCCTAGCATTTTTCACAAAACGCCCATAGGTGTAGATTGCCAACATAGATGCAATAAAAAAAAAGAGGACAAAACCAATAACAATCTGTAAAAGAGTCAAAGAGGGCAAACTTTCTATTTTAAACTATCACATCATCAGTAATGCAAACGATAACACTAATCACTTTATCTTAATCGTATAGCAGATAAAATGCCACTTCTTGCTTAAGAGAGTATAAATTTAATATTGATGATACAAAAATTTTAGCGGTAGTATTTAAAAGTTTTTAAAAATGCTTCTCTGTTTTAATAAATGTAAACTTAACTAAAATTGTATAAATTGAAACAAACGATTAAAATAGTCACATAAAATTTATATTTGATTTAAATCAACAAAATTATCCACTATAGATAAATTTTACAATAAATGATTGTTTTCTTCAGCTTTCCCCCACGGACTTTATCAAAATTCACTCTATTTTTTGAAACGCATGCTTGTCATGAAGAGAAATTTGTTATGAATTTTATTTTCGTTCTTGATTTCTTATTGCTCTCAATTCTTCCATTTTTCTATAAAGTGTAGAGCGACCAATATGAAGGCGACGCGCAATCTCACTCATATGTCCTTTATAATGTTTAATCGCTTTCTCTATAATATCATGCTCCATTTCTGCAAAAGTACGTACATGCCCATCAGTATTCAAAAATTTTATCGATTCTTGCTCATTATCTTCTTGCATATTACCCTCAATGATATTGGGAACATTCATTAATGAATTTCCCATTAATTGCGGAAAGTCTCGAACAGTTAATAACGGTCCTTCACTGAGTAAAATCGCACGAAATAAAAAGGTTTCAAGCTCATTTCTATTGCCAGGCCAATCATACTGCATAAGCAAGGAAAGAGCAGAGCCTGCTAAACCATGGACATGTGATCGCCCTGTTTCTGTGATAATGCGATCAATCAAACGTTGTGTGATCTCTGGAAAATCATCCCTTAATTCTCGTAAAGCAGGAACGCTAATAGACAAGTGAGAAAATTGTTCAAACAAACTATGCAAAAAAAAGTTCTCATTAACCAAGTCCTTTAAACGCGATGTTGAAATAGCGATGATCCGAAAAGGAAAAAAATCTCCTTTTGTATCCCTTTCCCTTTCTTTAAGGTAATGAGCAAACCGTTTTTGCTGTATGGGCTCAAGTCGATCAATATCACAAAGGCAAAGTGTCCCTTTTTCAAGAGAAGAAACCAATGGTAGGAATTCTTTAAACCACTGCTGATTTTCTTCTTCTGGATCAACGATGGCTGAACATTGAAAGCGAACAAAAACACCCTCCGAAAATAATCCCTCATGATGAATAATCCGAGCTAATGTCTCACGTCCTGTTCCAGCTTCTCCCTCTATCAAAAGATTCTGTAAAGAAGTTGCTGCTTGTCTCGATTGTTCTAATACTATCTGCATAGCTCTACTTTTTACGCAAAGATCAGAAAACCGTAAATGATTCTCTTTTTTTCGCCGAATATCTCGAACCTCATGCTCCAAGGCAGAAATAAGAGCAAGGATATCCAAAGTAACTCTTACACGTAATAATGTTACTGGATGGATCCAATAATCAATAGCTCCAGCTGTTAAAGCTTTCTGGAGTAAATGCTGATTCTCTTGTTGTGCTATAACGACAATAGGAACAGAAACACCAGCAACTCTAATCATTTTAATCAAATCGCTCACACTCAAATCACTCATAACGACATCAAGGAGTGCAAGCACAATGTTTTTACGCCTGTGTAAAAGATCAATCGTACGGAGACCATTTTCTGCTTCAATGACACGATAACCAAAACCTCGCAGCATAGAAGAAAGTTCTATACGTCTTCCATAATCTTCACTCGCAACAAGAATGGGACCAACCATAATGTCAATAATCTCCTTTGAGACTACTTAGCAGCTTAATATAAAAATTGTTGTAAACCATAAGAAATATTTTACCTCTTGTGTTTCACTTACGAAATTCATCAAGCTGTCAATTAAATACAACATTAAGGCATTTTTTTCCATTTTTTTGCTTTTTCATTGATTTTTATCAAATTTTTCATATTGACTCATGGGGTAATTTAATAATGTTATAGAAACTAGAGAGCAAAATAATCTAAATAGAGTGCAATAAATGAAACATACCTATCATATTTTATGTCTTACAATTACCGCCTTGCTGTTAAGTGCCTGTAACTTTTCGCGATATTATAACTCAAATATGCCAACTGGAATTGATGGAAAATGGGTTGATGAGAATGGTATTATTTCTTCTTTCCACAATGGTGTTTTTGAAACGCATGCAGCAGATACAGAAGAAAAACTATCAGAAGGAGCATATAATTATCTCAATGCCCAAAATATAGAAATTGAAATACGCTCTATTCTCCGTGGAACAATTTCTAGAGTCAATTGTACAATGTCATATGACGCCACACAACTTCTCTGCACCTCACATACAGGAGCACAGTTTTTCCTTAAGCGGAAATCTTAAACAAAGTACAAGGGAAACCTCTCTTAAGAACAGAGGGAGCACACACATTAAGCAGGAGGCGATATCCTTTCTCCTCCTGATAGAAAATCCTCTCTAAAATACGCAAAGAGGCTGGTATAATCTTTACCCTGAAAATTTTCTAAACATTATGAAATGCGTAAAATAATCATTTTCTTCCACAAAATATCAGTAAAGCCACCTCACAATAAAATTGTAACTTTGTATCATTCAATCTATTTCAACCTAAAATAACATTTTATTTGATAGGGAACTTTAATCTAAGCAGCGCCAATGCGCAAAAGATCATGAAAATGAACAATTCCTATCGGTTTTTTATCTTCAACCACAAAAAATGCACCAATCTGATGATCATTAATAAAAGCTGTTGCTGCACCAACAAGTGTATTTGGCTTTACAACTTTAGGAGCTTTGGTCATCACCTCGTCAACATTAAATTTTGATAAATTAAAATGAATGTTACGTGCAAGATCGCCATCAGTTACAATTCCGATTAGTTCACCTTCTTGATTCACAACACCAACACAACCAAAATGTTTTTCCACCAAAACATTCATCGCTTCAGTCATAGCTGTTCCCTGCATAACCAAAGGAATATTATCACCCTCATGCATAATATCACACACGTATTTAAGGCTTGCACCAAGAGAACCACCAGGATGATATATTTTGAAATCCGTTGCGGTAAAACCACGCATTTCTAAAAGAGAAACCGCTAATGCATCTCCCATTGCCAATTGCATAATTGTTGAAGTTGTAGGGGCTAAACCATGGGGGCAAGCCTCTTCTATCTTTGGTAATAATAGTACAATATCAGCTTGTCGTCCTAACACAGAGTGCTTACTTGATGTCATCGCAATAAGGGGGATACGAAAACGCGCCGCATAACTTATAATACCACTTAACTCTTGAGTTTCACCAGACCATGATAAAGCAAGAATAACGTCATCAGAGCCAATCATACCAAGATCACCATGATTGGCTTCTGCAGCGTGAACAAAAAAGGCAGGTGTTCCAGTTGAGGCTAAGGTTGCTGCAATTTTTGTCCCTATATGACCACTTTTTCCAAGACCAGTAATAACCACATGTCCACGAGCATTTCTAATAGTTTGAACAGCCGCTTCAAAAGAAGAAGAAAGACTTTCCAGAAGAGCTTTTTCAAGAGCTTCAAGCCCCTGCTTTTCACTAGCAAGTGTTTTAAGCGCTGATGCTACTGCACCTTGCAAAGCCATATGAGGAGACGATATTGTCATAATCAAATTCGACCAATAAAATTAAGTGAGAGATCTATATCACTTTTCGACATTAATGGTTTCTAGTAAATTTTTCAATGAAGCAGAAACGTGGCTGTGCATATCAGCGCGTGCCAAAGAAAATGCAACGTTGGCTTCAATAAAACCAGCTTTAGAACCGCAATCAAAAGTGCGCCCTTTTACTTGCAAACCCCAAAAATCTTGCTCATTTGAAAGCCGTATCATAGCATCTGTTAATTGAATTTCATTTCCTGTTCCCCGTTCTTGAGTGGAAAGAATATTAAAAATTTCTGGCTGCAAAATATAACGTCCATTGATGTACAAATTTGATGGTGCCGTACCTTGTGCTGGTTTCTCTACCATTTTTGTGATTTCAAAACCATTTGCAATCTGTTTGCCTTTCCCAACAATACCATATTTATGTGTTTCTCTAGGATCGCATTCCTGAACTGCTATAATATTTCCCCCACCCACCTTTTCATAAAGGCTCATCATTTCAGAAAGACAGCCCTTTTTCGCTTGTATCAACATATCCGGTAATAACAAAGCAAAAGGTTCCCCTGCAACTAATTCACGTGCACACCAAAGAGCATGCCCTAATCCCAAAGGTTGCTGTTGCCGAGTGAAAGAAGTTGACCCTGGTAATGGCTGTAAACGGTATAAGTGTGCAAGATCTTCTTTCTTTCCACATTCAGCAAGTATCGTGTATAATTCAACTTGCGCATCAAAATAATCCTCAATGACTGCTTTGTTACGTCCAGTCACAAAAATAAAATGCTCAATACCAGCTTCCCTCGCCTCATCCACAACATATTGAATAACAGGTTTATCAACAACTGTTAGCATTTCTTTAGGAATCGTTTTTGTCGCAGGAAGGAAACGCGTCCCAAGACCTGCTACTGGGAATACTGCTTTCCGGATTTTACGCACACTCACCCTCCTCAATGAATTCATATAACTTTTTTGTTTTATTTATCATATGTTTTTACGAAATGGTAAAAAAGATATCTTATTGTTTTGATTATCATTATAATGAGCAATAAAAATGTAAAAAGAGTCTGAGAATTTATTGAAAGGATTAAAACGTATTATTTATTCCAGTTTTTTCCTCTTCTTGATCATATTATCGATTAAACTAAATACAAAATAAAGTTATTGCACATCTAATGAATTGAATATTAATGGGGATTTCAAAATGCAAAAAACAGAATTGAAGACTCTCTTTTTAGAGAAGTCAATAGCTTGGAGAACTCTTTTCACTGTCTCTGCCGTTATTTTTTCTGCTTTTTTAATGTTTTTTGCACCCCTTTCATATGCTGATAGCGGATTTAAACTCTGGATTAAAGAATTTAAAAAAATAGCTATTGCTCACAATATTACCCCTTCTACGTTTCATATGGCGTTTAAAGGTGTTAATGCCATTGATCCAGAAGTTCTAAAAAGCGCCGCATACCAACCGGAATTTGTTGCTCCTTCATGGAACTATTTCGATAATCGTGTCCATGATATTGCAATTGAGGAAGGACGGCGCCAAACTCAAAAATGGAACAAATGGCTTCTTCAAATTGAAAAACGTTTTGGTGTTGATCGCAATATTCTGCTTGCTATTTGGTCAATGGAAAGCAACTATGGGAAGGTTTTAGCTAATAAAAGTGTAATGCGTGATACCATTCGCTCTCTTGCAACTTTAGCCTATGCTGATAAAAAACGTGCAAAATATGCATATACACAGCTGATTGCTGCTATGAAAATTCTACAAAGTGGCGAAATTAAACGCTCTCAACTCACTGGATCTTGGGCCGGTGCATTGGGGCATACACAATTTATTCCAAGCAGTTATCTCGCCTATGCAGTTGATATGGACCAAGATGGACGGCGTGATATCTGGAACTCTGTTCCAGATGCTCTGGCTACTGCTGCTAACCTTCTCCACAAAAATGGCTGGCAACCTAATCTTATTTGGGGAGTAGAGGTAAAAGTGCCGCAGGGGAAAAACCTTCCTGAAGGCTGGTATTCCTTTGAACAATGGAAAAAATTAGGTGTAAAACACGCAAATGGGCACCCTCTTCCTACATCAGCTGAACAAGCAATATTAAAATATCCAGATGGAGCAAAAGGACCTATATTTTTAGTCACAAAAAATTTCCTTGTTCTGAAACATTATAATAATGCAGATCGTTATGCGTTTGCTGTTGGCCTTCTTGCTGATCGCATTGCTGGACATCCTGGATTGGTAAATGATTGGCAAAGACCTTTTCAATCTATTACTTTCCAAGAATGTAAAGAACTGCAATCGCGCTTAAAGACACTGGGCTATTATAAAGGGAATGTTGATGGAAAAATCGGAACAGCTTCTCGCAAAGCAATTAAAGCTTTTCAACTCCGTCACGGACTAAAAGCAAATGGATATCCATCATCTCAAGTGCTTTTTCTCCTTCGCAAACAATAATGGAGAATAAGGTTTTGTCTCTTTCTCGCCTGATATACTTGACATTATTGCTGTTTTCACTTTCTATTGTGGGGATCTTACAGCCATCCCCAAGTAAAGCAACGAACTTCTTCAAATGGTTGTCACAACAAAACAAACAGACACAGCAGCCACCGCAAATTATAGAACAAAAAATAGACAAGCCGCAAAAAAAGATCGTAACACAAAAAAACATACAAAAGCTAAAAAATGAGAATGCAAAGCGCATTCTTGTCATAGGGGATTTTGCAGCTTCTGCTGTTGCTGATGCACTTAAGAAATTTTTTATAAATAATAGCGATATCGTTATCATGAACAACACGATGCCAGCTTCCGGCTTAGTTCGAACGGATTATTATTCTTGGCAAAGCAATATTTCTAAACTCATTGATCAAAATAGCCCCGATGTTATTATCATGATGATCGGTGCAAATGATAATCAACCCATCACAGACTCTCATAACATGATTAACACAGATCAGTCAGAATGGATGCGCATCTACAAACAAAGAATTATCGAAATTGCTGAAAGTCTTCACGCCTCTGGAAAATCATGGATATGGATAGGTCAACCTTCTTTTGGAAATGATCTTTTGACACAAAAAATGAGAATTTTTAATGCGCTCTATAAACAAGAAACAGAAACAGCAGGAGGGTATTTTCTCGATATCTGGAGCGGCTTTAGTGATGAGACAGGAAATTTTTCTTTTTCAGGCTATGATATTAATGGAAAAATAACCAAATTACGCACCAATAATGGCATGCATTTCACCCCTGAAGGAAAGAAAAAACTTGCCTCTTATTTAGAAAAAACATTGAAAAATATTTCAAATTTTTATGCCTTTTCTCATGAAAATTCTTACTCAACCGATCAAGTTATTCAAAAACTTATACAAGAATCAGAGAATCAAGAGCGGAGTAAAATTATGCGTCAGCCTCCAATGAGCCTCGATGATATGGCACAAAAAAACACTCACCTTTTAGGCAAAAGAAAGTCAAGTTTTATAAAAAAATCATGGTTTCCACCAAATGGGCATCAAAAAGATCGAGCTGATAATTTTTCTTTTCCATAATGTCTATTTAAAATACAAAATCTATTTTCCTCTATAAACAAAAAGCGAATAAGATAAAAAACTCTGTTTACAGAGCTATAATGAAGAGAAAATTTGCATAAATCGCAACTGTACCTTTCGAATAATATGAAAACGGCATGGTGTTAACCATACCGTTGTATCTTATAGTCCACGTTTGTTAATCATTGCCTCTGGTAAAGGCATTCGTCCCCGAAAAGCTTTATAAAGCTCCTCTGGATCACGACTTCCTCCAGCGGAGTAAATAAAACGTTTCAACTTATCAGCAAGCTCTGAATTAAAAACATCTCCCGTTTCTTCAAAAGCTTGAAAAGCATCAGCATCAAGGACTTCCGACCACATATAAGAATAGTAACCAGATGCATAACCATCCCCCGCAAACACGTGCATAAAATGTGGGGGACGATGACGCATAATAATTGTATCAGGCATTTGCAGCTTTTCTAATTCTTGGCGTTCAAACACTGTTGGATCAGTGACTGTTTCGCCTTGATGAAAAGCCATATCCACTAAAGCTGATGAGATAAATTCAACGGCAGAAAATCCTGCATTAAATGTCTGTGCTACTAAGACTTTATCTATCAACTCTTGTGGCATAGGATGGCCTGTTTTTGTATGTATAGCATAAGATTTTAATATCTCTGGTACTGTTAACCAATGTTCGTAAAGTTGAGAAGGTAGCTCAACAAAATCACGTGAAACAGATGTTCCCGACACAGATGGCCATGTGACATCAGAAAGCAAACCATGCAATGCATGTCCAAATTCGTGGAAAAGCGTACGTGCATCATCAAGTGATAAAAGAGCAACTTCCCCTTTAGGTGGTTTAGCAAAATTACAAACATTGTAGATAATAGGCTTTTGTCTGCCATCCAATTTATGTTGTGATTGCAAACTACTCATCCACGCACCGGAGCGTTTTGAAGAACGTGCAAAATAATCACCAATAAAATGCCCAAGTAGACTTCCATCAGACTTTTTTACTTCCCACAAACGTGCATCAGGATGCCAAAGTGTAACAGCGTTTTTTTCTTCAAATGTAATGCTAAAGAGTTTTTCGGCTACCCCAAAAGCCGCTTTAATCATAAGATCAAGCTGAAAATAATATTTAATCTCAGCGCTATCGAAAGAAAGTTTTTCAGTGCGAAGCTTTTCAGCATAATAACGCCAATCCCAAGCAGCTAAAGATTCATTGCTGCCCTGATTGTTGGCAAAATTTTGTAAGTCAATTTGCTCAGTAGAAGCTTTCGCTCTTGCGCGCTTCCATACAGGCATAAGCAAATCCATAACGGAATCAACACTTTTAGCCATAGTATTATCGAGCTTCAAATCTGCGAAAGATTTATATCCCAATAATTTAGCCTGCTCATCTCGAAGCGCAACAATCTCTACAATAATTGTTTTATTATCATTCTTGTTATTATTTTCACCACGTTTAGCCCAAGCTTGGAATGCAACCTCACGCAAATCACGACGATCAGAGAATTTTAAAAAAGGTTCAACAATCGAACGTGCTAGTGTTAATGCATACGCTTCTTCATTGCCTCTTTCACACGCAATTTCCTTCATTGAAGCAATGAGATCTTGCGGTAAACCAGATAAGTCTGTTTGTTTTAAAAACAGAATCCATTCAGCTTCATCATTTAAGACATTTTGTCCAAAAGTAGCATTTAAAAAAGCAAGTCTTTCATTAATTTCCAAAAGCCGTTTCTTAGCTTTTTCATCGAGTTTTGCCCCATGACAAACAAACTTTTTCCACCATAATTCAAGAACACGTGTTGTTTCACTCTCAAATGTGCCCAGCTGCGACTGTTTATAAAGTACATCTATTTTCGCAAATATCCGCGCATCCATCATCATTTTTGAAGAATAACGAGAAAGTTTTACAACGAACTCTTGCTCTAGCTGTTGAATTAATACATTCGTATGAGCACTGGTGCGTAAGAAAAATATTGAACAGACACGATCAAGCGCTTTGCCGCAAAGCTCAAAAGGCTGCAAAAAATTCTCAAGCGTTGGTGGTTCTTGCACCATCGCAATTGCCTCTAGTTCTTCTTCTGCTTCTTGAAGTGCCTGTTCAAAAGCGGGTTTAAAATCTTCGTCACTTATAGAAGAAAAATCAGGAAGACCTAAAAATCCCTTCCAGTCCAGCACTGCTGCTTTTGTCATAATACTTTATGTCTCCATTATAAATTTAAACTGTAACAATTATCTTTACGACACAAATTGATAACATACTAAAACTATTTCGTGAGTTTCAAAACTACCTTTCAAAACCCTATTGAATAAAAAACCTGAAAATCGTAAAGTTCTTTCATTCAAACCATATTATATTGAAGCAATAAAGATTATTCGCTCGCACATCACAATAGGATTGCATATTAACAAAAACACTTGGAGAAAAGCATAATCTCCACTCTTTATAAAATATTGCTTTAGATTCTTTTGAAAATCGCAAACTACATTAAAGAAATGATGGTAAAATCAGAACTGATTTTTACATTTACGTTTTTATATTATCCTCAAATTAAGCTGTATTCTCGTTTTAGTGATTCAGAAACTTGTTTATAACTTATAATTTACCCTTGACTTTACTTCAAATATTAACAATTGGGAATATAGCTGGGGAGTTTTTTTTAAATCTTCCATAAACTTTTGTTTTTATCTCATCTATTATCTAGATTTACAACTCTCCAACTCTTCAGGAGGTACTTTATCATGACTGAAATCAAAACGGCCTTCGACTTCAAAAATTTTTCTCCTGAAGCTCTCGCTGAAAAGTTAAAGAACCAGCATTTTGCAGACTCTATTGATATCATCAATGACCTCGATATCATGGAACGTGTAACTATTCTTAGTCTTCTGCCTCTTGATTATGTTATCGAACTTTTTGATAAACCAGAGCTTGAGCAACCTGCTGCCATCCTAGAACTTCTCCCTATAAATCGTGCTGTTGAAATTCTTGATGGCATGTCTGCCGATGCTGCTGCAGACGTCTTTCAAGAAATGGATAAGGAAACCCGCACACGACTTTATGCCTTGCTTAACCCCTTAACGCGCGCTGAACTTAAAAAACTCACCAGTTATCCTGATCATACAGCAGGAGCACTGATGACAACAGAGTTTATAGCCGTTCCTTCAAACTGGACCATACAAAAAACTTTGGATCACATTCGTGAGGTCGAGCGAACACGTGAAACAGTTTATACCAGCTATGTAATTGACCCCAAAACAGGTACTCTTCTCAAAGCTGTTTCCCTGCGTAACCTTATTCTTGCCTCACCTGATGAACAAATTCTTAATGTCCCTACCCATGACTCGCCCATTACAATATCACCTTTCACACATCATGAAGATATCGCACGCCTTTTCCAGCGCCATGATCTTCTCTCTGTGCCTGTAGTTGATGAAAGTAACCATGTCATTGGCATTGTAACCGTTGATGACGTGCTTGATACTATGGTCGATGAAATGAATGAAGATGCCTATAAATTTGGGGGTATGGAAGCACTTAATAAGCCCTATATGCAAATTAAGTTTCCTGAAATGATGAAAAAACGCGGAGGCTGGCTCGCTTTACTCTTTATCGGTGAAATGCTGACAGCAAGCGCTATGCAACATTTCGAAACAGAACTCGAAAAAGCGATTATTCTTACACTGTTCATACCTCTCATTATGAGCTCAGGAGGAAATTCCGGCTCACAGGCTACATCCCTTATTATCCGTGCATTGGCTTTACGTGAACTCACGTTGAAAGACTGGTGGAAAGTGATCATTCGTGAAATTCCAACAGGACTATCCCTTGGTCTCTTATTAGGAATTATTGGTGTTACGCGCATTGCTCTTTGGCAAAAACTAGGTATCTACGACTATGGCCAACATTGGATTGCTATTTCG
The DNA here is from genome assembly GCF_042195725.1 of Bartonella sp. AP65SXKL. Taxonomy (NCBI): domain Bacteria; kingdom Pseudomonadati; phylum Pseudomonadota; class Alphaproteobacteria; order Hyphomicrobiales; family Bartonellaceae; genus Bartonella; species Bartonella sp. AP65SXKL. The sequence goes on along the minus strand of NZ_JBHIOW010000006.1, from coordinate 17,970 downwards.
ACAACAGTGGGTACAGCTTTAGTTGGAATCGTTACCTTTGGTTCTCTTTCTGGATCTATGTTGCCTTTTATTCTTAAAGGTTTAAAATTTGATCCAGCAAGTGCTTCTGCTCCTTTTGTGGCAACTTTAGTAGATGTCATGGGCATTATAATCTATTTTTCTGTAGCTTCTCTCATTTTGTCAGGAACTCTTCTTTAAACATGTAAAGTAAAAACTCTTACTTATGGAAAAATCTTGTCATGTAACCTAAGATTCTTTCCATAAGAGAATAAGCTTTATTATTTATTTTCTAGCGCACCGCTCTATAGATAATTTATTATTTTTTTGAATAACAGCTCCGAATAACGTAATTTTACCTCATCATAAAGCTTCTCATATTAAATCGATTAAAGTCATCTTCTTGCCAGTCACAAACGAGATCGGTGTATAGCTAAAAACTATTCAAAAAAAATTAAATACTTCTTATATCCTCTCTCTCGTATCAAAAACTGTTGCAATATTGACAGCTGAGAAAGAATAATAATGATATGCTCAATAGGCTTTATATTTCTTCACAACGGTGTTGATAGTATACTATTCGCGTATATTATATCATTTATGAGCCCTATCATGAAATGGATGTAGTGTACGTTCAAAAATCTCTCTTAAGTACATGAATATGCAACAACAAGTCTAGTCTGTTTAAAGCGTTCTGTTTGGCATGAAAAGCATACTCCTATTAGAGAATGCGATTAACAAAAGTGTGAGGCAATGCACTATCTCCATGGTTTAAAAGATATTACTTTAGATGCTTTTGAAATTATAAATTGGATTAACAGCAAAGATGGGAATTTTCTTTGGATGCCTTCATATTCTTTCTAAATAAGACTGTATTCCGGGTTCATAAATAAATCAAACAGATATAACTCTTGCCCTAATCTGGCATACAAAAGCTAGAACTTCTTATAAAATTCTTAATCGTCTCAATATTTACCTCAAATACACGATTGCATTAAATCTGTATTTTGATTGACAAGTTATAGAATAAGAAAAAGCTTTATTTAGAATAAGAATGTTGTACAGTTGTCAATAAATTGGCTATGGATTGAGAGATATTCCGGATTTTTATTAATCTCTTTGCAAAACAACAACAATAATATGGCTAGCTTTATACTTACTCTTACAAGAGCTCAATATAAATTCCTTGTGTCATATTGATAAAAATCAAGTTGACGGTGATTTTTTGGATAATTCTTAGCTCGAGAATAGAACATACGTACTATAAAAACTTTTACGAAGCTTCAGAAATTGAAGCTCAATAGAGCCTTAAAGACTTGGATAAATAGTTTTGCCATAAAAATATTGCCTCCATCTTCCAAAATTATAAAAAAACATGTAAAAGGTTTTCTAATAGTCAGGCAAAGAATGTAAAGACTTTACCTCAAATGAAATTTCATTAAACGAAAAGAAGAAAATTTATGCAATTGCGTAACATTGCCATCATTGCCCACGTTGACCATGGGAAAACAACGCTTGTAGACGGGCTTCTCAAGCAATCAGGAAACTTCCGTGATAATCAGCGTACAAGCGAACGTATGATGGATTCAAACGATATTGAGAAAGAACGCGGAATTACAATCCTAGCGAAAGTGACATCTGTTGTTTGGAAAGATACTCGAATTAATATTGTTGATACACCAGGACACGCCGACTTTGGTGGAGAAGTTGAACGCATCCTCAATATGGTTGATGGAGCCATTGTACTTGTTGATGCTGCTGAAGGACCGATGCCACAAACAAAATTTGTCGTTGGCAAAGCATTGAAAGTAGGATTGCGCCCTATTGTTGCTATTAATAAAATTGACCGACCGGATGCACGCGTTGATGAAGTCATTAATGAGGTTTTTGACCTTTTCGCTGCTCTTGACGCAACCGATGAACAGCTTGATTTTCCTATTCTTTATGGATCTGGACGCGATGGATGGATGGCGGAAGCCCCTGAAGGACCAAAAGATCAGGGATTAGGTCCTTTATTTGATCTTGTGACGCAGCATGTCCCTTCTCCTAGTGTAGCAGAAGGACCGTTTCGCATGATTGGAACTATTCTTGAAGCGGATCCGTTTTTGGGACGAATTATTACAGGACGGATTCATTCTGGCTCTTTGAAACCCAATCAAAATGTCAAGGTTCTTGGACAAGATGGAAAACTTTTAGAAACTGGGCGTATTTCAAAAATTTTAGCGTTTCGTGGCTTAGAACGGCAACCTATTGAAGAAGGAAGTGCTGGTGATATTGTTGCGATTGCAGGTCTGCAAAAAGGTACCGTAGCTGATACTTTCTGTGATCCTACTGTCAATGAACCCCTTACTGCCCAACCAATTGATCCTCCTACTGTTACTATGAGTTTTCTCGTCAACGATAGTCCCCTTGCTGGAACTGAAGGCGATAAAGTAACAAGCCGTGTCATTCGTGACCGATTGTTAAAAGAAGCAGAAGGCAATGTCGCTCTTAAAATTGAAGAATCAGCCGATAAAGATTCTTTCTACGTTTCAGGACGAGGAGAATTACAACTTGCAGTTCTCATTGAAAATATGCGCCGTGAAGGATTTGAACTTAGTGTTTCACGCCCACGTGTTGTTATGCAAAAAGATGAAAATGGAATAACTCTTGAGCCAATCGAAGAAGTTGTTATCGATGTTGATGAAGAATATTCCGGTATTGTTGTACAAAAAATGTCTGAACGTAAAGGCGAAATGGTGGAGTTACGTCCTTCTGGAGGTAATCGTGTCCGCCTTGTCTTTTATGCCCCAACCCGAGGACTCATTGGTTATCAATCTGAACTTTTAACGGACACACGTGGTACAGCAATTATGAATCGCCTTTTCCATGCTTATGAACCTTATAAAGGAGACATTGCTGGTCGTGTTAATGGTGTTATGATTTCAAATGACAACGGTGAATCTGTCGCTTATGCTCTTTTTAATCTTGAAGATCGTGGACCTATGATCATCGATGCGGGTGTGAAAGTCTATCAAGGTATGATTATTGGCATCCACTCACGAGATAATGACTTAGAAGTTAATGTGTTAAAAGGAAAAAAACTCACCAATATGCGCGCTTCTGGAAAAGATGAGGCCGTAAAGTTAACGCCTCCCATTAAAATGACGTTAGAACGCGCCTTATCGTGGATACAAGATGATGAGCTTGTAGAGGTAACCCCTAAAAATATTCGTCTCCGCAAGCTCTATCTTGATCCTAATGAACGTAAACGTTTTGAAAAAACACGTGCATCAATTTCAAATTAATTTCATAATCTCTTTGGTAAAATATTTAATTGTATTGAGCCTCACTATATTCCAGAAAGGATGTCTCTATGAATATTAAGGAAATACCCGTAGGCAAAAATCCACCAGAAGATATTAACGTTATTGTGGAAGTCTCCCTTGGTGGGCAGCCAATAAAATATGAGATGGATAAAAAGTCGGGTGCATTATTTGTTGACCGTTTTCTTCATACATCAATGGTTTATCCTGGAAATTACGGTTTTGTCCCTCATACGCTTTCAGATGATGGTGATCCTATTGATGTCCTTATCTGTAATACCCGTCCACTTATGCCTGGTTGTGTTATCAATGTTCGCCCCATCGGAGCTCTAATGATGGAAGATGATGGTGGTAAAGATGAAAAAATTATTGCCATTCCCACTACAAAATTAACAAAACGCTATATCAATATTCATGACTATACAGACCTGCCCGAGATTACACTCAAACAAATTGAACATTTCTTCAAGCATTACAAAGATCTGGAACCTGGAAAATGGGCTAAAATTGAAGGATGGCGTGATAAAAACTTTGCTCATGAATTAATTAAGCAAGCTGTTGAGCGCAATAACAAAATATAACGATTTAATAAAATAAAGCCTATAAAGAATAGGCTTTATTATTTATTTTTTCTACGAGATGTAATCTCTAAAGGATTGCCATATCTGCTTTAGCTCTTCTAAATGTGTTGAAAAGTAAAGTTGTTTGTAGCGAGATATTGCACCGTTTTTCAGAGAAATAGAAGAAGATGGGATTCTCCACTGCTTCGCAAGAAATTTAATGAGAGCTTTATTCGCTTTTCCATCTTCAGGAACAGCACGAAGGCGTATAACCAGATATTGTTTTTCACCATCCCTACATTCAACCCCTATTATTTTGTCAACAGATGATTTTGGAATGAGATATACAAACAAAATCAAGTTATTTTTATCAACTTGATAAAACATGTATTCGCCTCAAGTAATATTTCTATACATACATGTTTGCGTAAACGCGCCACATAAAAGTACGAATAAAATAAATAATAATGAACACTACAATAGGTGAAATATCAATCGTTCCAAAATTTGGTAAAATTTGCCGGATACGGCTTAGAACGGGATTTGTAAGACGATATAGAAAGCTTCCTATCAAAACAACAAAGCGATTGCGCGAATTTATGATATTAAAGACATAAAGCCAAGAAAAAATGACACTCGCGATTAAAATATCAATATAAATCTCAAAAATCAAATCAATCGTTCGAAGCAATGCATAAATCATGCGTCATCCCTTTCAATCAAGGAAACAGAAGAGCGTATAGAAAACCTTCATTAAAGCAGGTCTGTGTATCAAAAAATGGTTTTATATTTCAATACTCTTTTTTCTTGAATAAAAACCAGACATCTAAATTCTTCATCTCTCTATTTAATGACGATGCAGTTAGAAAACAAATATCAAAATTAAAAATAGCACATAAAATAGAAGAAACGGCAAAAAATCTGAATATCCCTTATAGGATTAATCTTAAATCTCATCGTTTTAATTATTAATTATAAAAAACAAACAAACTAAAAACGGCCTTTTAAAGGCCGCTTTTAGTTTTAAAATTATTTCTGCAAAGCAGTCAAACGATTAAGAGCACTGCTAAAACCATCTAGCTGAACAAATAAATCATTCAAAGCTGGTTCACCTGCAGCAGCAATTGTCATCGCCAACTTTAACTGTTTTCCAGAACGTAAAGCTGCTACGTGATTTTTGTCAAAAACGACAGGAACCACACAACCTGCTGGTACACAAGTCCGGATACCGGTTTCGATAACAGCTTTTCCCTCATCAACTTGTAAACGAACAGGTTTAGAAACCAAAATGCCAAAAGGAACTGTTAAATTACCAGATACAACACCCTCAGCATCGAGAGTAAGGCCCATAGCCACAACAACACGCCCCTGCTCATTTACTTCTTGACGGTGCATAAAACAAATTCTTTTCCCTTCTTGTATACCACAGTTAATAGTCCACAAACCGTAGGTTTCAGTCAAAGAAGAAGCTCCATTTGGCAATGTCGCTGCCGCATCTTTTGATGCAGGAGGCTTTGAACTTGTTGCAAATGCAACAGATGAAATACTCAAGAGAGTAAAAACTATAAGTAAATTAAATAACTTTTTCATTTTATATTCCTGTTCTTTACATAAAAGATAAACATGTTTATTATTTATTATAATATAAAGCATCTTAATAAAAAAAGCTTTCTCATAATCATATAGCTTTTATAATGGTCTAAGGCTACCTCGAAATTCGCTGACAACTTTCGTATAAACGTGCTTTTTAAAAGAAACAGCAATCAACGGAAGGGTTTCTAGATCAATCCATTTCCATTGATCGAATTCCGCTTTATTGCCATCTGGTGGCGGATTAATCGCAATTTCAGAAAGCTTTCCTGTAAACTGGAAAGCAAACCATTTTTGTATTTGCCCACGATATTTATTTGTTAATGTGCACCCAATAAGTTCTTGTGGAAAATCATAATGGAACCAATTTTGTGCTTCTTTAATCAACTTTACAGATCGAATACCCGTTTCTTCATAAAGTTCACGATATGCCGCATCTAATGGTTTTTCATCTTCATCAATCCCTCCTTGAGGAAGCTGCCAACGATGAGATATGTCAATATCTGCATCTGCATGAATGGGCATCATTAAACGACGCCCAACCCACACTTTCCCCTCATGATTAAAGACAACAATCCCAACACATTTGCGATATGGAAGAATCTTCAAATTAATATCTGCATCCATTTAATATTCCTCAAAATCGCAAGCTATAGATATCAATTCTCACTTTAACACATCCTTATTGGGATCTGGTGGAAATGCTGCATTTGCCATTTCACCTCGTAACAGTTTATAAGCCTCATTCAATTGAATATCATCTTTAGGGTCTTTGGGAACAAAAGCAGCTGAACCAGATCCTTTATTACTCTCTCGTTTTCCTTTGATATGTCCTTTTAATGCAGACTCACCAACTTTTACATCATAACCTTTATATTTTTCAGGGAGTGGTTGCTCTACAATAATATCAGGTGTGATCCCTGTTCCTTGAATAGAAGTGCCTGATGGCGTGTAATAAAGTGCTGTTGTTAAGCGTAAAGCCCCATTTTCACCCAAAGGAATAATTGTTTGAACAGATCCTTTACCAAAAGACTGCGTCCCTAAAATTGTTGCACGACGATGATCTTGCAGTGCACCCGCAACAATTTCAGAAGCACTTGCTGAACCACCATTAATAAGAACAATGAGCGGTTTTCCATTAATGACATCACCTGGCTTCGCATCAAATCTTGTCACATCACTCTTTTTGCGCCCACGAGTCGACACAATTTCACCTTTATTGAGAAAAGCACTCGAAACATTAACAGCTTGATCTAACAGCCCACCGGGATTAAGCCGCAAATCAAGGACGTAACCTTTTAGCTTATCTTCAGGAATTTTAGATTGGATATCTTTAATTGCCGCTAGAAGATTATTTAATGTCTGTTCAGAAAACTGGATAACTCTTAAATATCCAATATCACCTTCAACCCGATATTTCACCGCTTTTACTTTGATAATATCACGAACAATCTTCACTTCAAATGGCTTATCAACGCCAGAACGAATAATTGTTAAGGTAATTGGTGTTCCAGGAGCACCTCGCATCTTATTAACAGCTTCATTCAATGTTTGACCATTCGTTTGTACATCATCAATTTTTGAAATAAGGTCTCCTGCTAGAATACCTGCTTTTGAAGCGGGAGTATCATCCATTGGTGAAACAACTTTAATTAAGTTTTTTTCCATAGTGACCTCAATACCAAGACCTCCGAACTCTCCTTTCGTAGAATCCCGCATATCCTTGGCTTCTTCAGCATTCAAATAAGATGAATGAGGGTCCAGTGATGTGAGCATGCCATTGATAGCATTTTCAATAAGCTTTTTATCATCTGGAACTGTAACGTATTGCATACGCACACGCTCAAAAACATCGCCAAATATAGCTAGCTTTTTATATGCATTATCTTCATTATTCGCAGCAACAGACTGCACCATAATCATTGAACAGGCGCCGAGCAATACCCCAGCGACCAAAAGAATAACTTTACGAATCATTTTGGCTCCTTCTTATTTTTTCAGTCTGCCACCAAGGAGTTGGATTTACAGGTTTTCCCTGCTTTCTAAACTCAATGTAAAGCATTGGAGAAGTTTTTCCTATATCCAATGCAACACTGTTTGAAATAAATTGCATTTCCATTATACCCAGAGGCTCACCTGAAAGAACAAACTGCCCCTGTTTTACATTAATTCTCGACATTCCAGTAAGAATGATATGATAACCATTTCCAACATTGAGAATGATTAAATGTCCGTAAGAACGAAATGGCCCAGCAAAAGCAACAAAAGCATCCACAGGTGATATAACAACAGCTCCTGACTCTGTTTCTATCGTTTCACCAAAGCGCGTAATCTGCGAACTTTTGTTAGAGTGATGTATTCTTTTTCCTGAAACAGGAAAAAGTAAAGAACCTTTTCGGCTTTCAAAATTGGACTGTTCTAACAATTGCAAACTTTTCCGTACCTGTACTGATGCATCAGAGCTAAGTTTTGACTGACGGTCGAGCTCTAAAATCAATTCTTCTAAAGACTGCGCTTTTTTAGCAAGAGCAATATTTTTTTGTTGCTGTTCTGTAAGTTCTTTTTCTGATTTTTTTTGTAGTTTGTTTTTTTGGTCTAATAAAAGCTCTAGACGTTTTCGCTGCTCTGCTTGATTTTGCAGCTTTGTCTTTAATGCCTTATATTCCGTAGTAATGGAATTACTCAAATTGGTCAACTCCTTGAGTTTTTCTGTTAAATCTCGTGTTTTCTCTTGCATCTGAGGAATAACGGTACCTAATAAAACAGAACTACGTATAGAAGCCAACGCGTCCTCTGGCTGTATCATAAGAGCAGGAGGCGGATTCAATCCCATACGCTCCAAAATTGCAAGAACTTCCGCAAATTCAGCACGACGATTTTTTAAACGTTGATAGACTTGTACCCGCTTTTCTATCATTTTTTTAAGCTTTTCTTCCCTTTTAGCAATATCATCTGCTACTATACGTTCTTCTTTAGCCGCCTTTATGAGTGCATCACTCAAAACACGTTGATCTTTTTTTAAATGCTCAACTTGATGCATAAGAAAAGCAACACGCTCACGCGAAAGTGAAATATTTTGGCGAATTTCTCCTAATTCTTTATGGACTTCCGTACTCCTCATTGTATCTTCCGCATGCGATACAGAAAAGCAAAAAAATATACTCAAGAGCAGAATGACAAATATGACGCACTCCTCATATAAATATAGCATCTTTCTATGAAGAAGCTTTTTCATTTGCAAAAACCATGACACCTCATCGTATACATTAGAGATGCTTTAAATGGTGTCAGCTAAAACAATATTAATAAACATATAAATAAGTGCTAAAAATTGAACAAAAATATTAAAAACGATGATACGGATGATTATTTTCAATTGTTACAGCGCGGTAAAGTTGTTCTGTAAGAAGAATACGTGCAATTTGATGTGGCCACGTCATCAAACCAAAAGATAAAAGAAAATCAGCACGCTTCCTTATTTGTTCATTATGCCCATCAGGTCCTCCCAAAGCAATGACGACATCTCGAATGCCCTCATCACGATAACGCCTCAATTTTTCAGAAAAAGAAATTGACGAAATCGATTCTCCACGCTCATCTAACACAATTAATCGACATTTTTCAGGTAAAAATTCAATAAGTTTTCTCCCCTCTTCCTCCATACGTTGATAAACTGTTTGAGCACGACTTTCTGGTATCTCTTGTAACTTTTTTAAATGAAAGCCTACATCTCCAGAAATTTTAGAAAAACGATCCAAATAATGCTGAACTAATTTTTGCTCCGCCCCACTTTTCATACGACCAACCGCAAAAATAGAAATTTGCATTTTAATGATCTCCGAAGAGAAGCAAAGCCGTATCGTTTAAATCCGGCGTCATCCATATTTTTTCTAAATTATAAAAAAGACGAATTTCTGGACGAAAAAGATGAATGATAATATCACCTGTATCAATCAATACCCAGTCACCTCCAGCAAGCCCTTCTACACGCGCAAGCCCCTGCCCACTATCTTTCCAAGTATGTAATAAATGATCAGCAACAGACGATACATGACGCTGCGAATTTGCTGAAGCTATGACCATATAATCAGCCAAAGATGACTTCCCTCGAATATCAATAGCAACAATATCTTCTGCTTTTGTATCTTCTAAACTCTTGAGAATAACTTCAAGACTCTCACTAACAGAAAAAACTTTTTTTTCTTTTGAAGGCATAATATCGTAAGAGTGTTTGTGTGCAATGTTTTTCAGATCAATATCCTTTCTTATCGTTGTGGAATCTAAAAAAGAGACTTCTCTAAAGAGAAACAGAATCTTATGAAATGTTCAAGAAAAATCATTCTTCTTCAAACGAAGGTTTGTTGAAGATTGAAAAGATAAAGGTCCATGCAAATAAGTCCAAACTGGTGGCTTGATAAAAGGTAATCGCTTACTTTCTCTCTCATCCAAACGAAAACGGCGATAAATATGTGCCATAGGAGAGGAAAGTGCTGACCGATTGCCTAAAGGACGATCAATAATCGCAATAGGAAGCATAGAGACGATATCATGCCATCGATACCAATGATGTATCGTCGCAAAACTATCTGCCCCCATAATCCATACAAAATTTACGCCACTGTAATGAGTAAGAATATGAAAAATCGTATCTACCGATACTTTGCTCCCTATAGCTTTTTCAAAACCTGTCAAGCGAATTTTTGGATGGTCAATAAGTTTAAAACTTAATCGCATTCTCTCCTCTAAAGAGAGCAAATGTGTACAATCCTTTAAAGGATTTCCTGGAGTGATCATCCACCATAACTGATCAAGATGCAAACGCCGAATGGCAATTTTTGCAACAAGAAGATGCCCCGCATGCGGTGGATTAAAGGAACCACCAAAAAGACCCACAACATTAGATCTTTCAACATGTGGCATACAATTTTTCCATGGAAAAAATGGTGTTCTCAAGCTCTAACCTGACCATTTCCTTTAACGTGATATTGAAATGATGTTAGCTGTTCAACACCTATGGGACCACGTGCATGCATTTTTCCTGTTGCGATACCAATTTCCATTCCAAAACCAAATTCACCTCCATCAGCAAATTGTGTAGATGCATTGTGTAATAAAATAGCTGAATCTAAATGATTAAAAAAATTCTTCACCACTTCTAAATCCTCAGCAATAATCGATTCCGTATGTCCTGATGAATAACGCTTGATATGAGAAATGGCTCCCTCAACACCCTCAACCGTTTTAACAGAAAGAATAGCATCAAGATATTCATGCGACCAATCTTCTTCAGAAGCTAATTTGACATCTGGCATAAGAAAAACAATATCTTCTGTGGCACGAATTTCACACCCCTTTTCCTGTAAAGCAGTTAAAACAGGAAGAAATTTTTTTAATGCTTGGCCGTCAATGAGAACTGTCTCAACAGCACCGCATATCCCTGTTCGCCGCAGCTTTGCATTTAAAACAATATTGCGTGCCATATCTAAATCTGCCGATTTATCAATATAAATATGACAAAGTCCCTCCAAATGAGCAAAAATTGGAACACGTGCATCAGACTGAACGCGGGCAACAAGGCTCTTTCCACCACGTGGTACGATCACATCAATCGCTCCATCCAATCCTTTGAGCATTTCCCCAACGGCAGCACGATCTGTCGTTCCAACCATTTGGATGGCATCTTTAGGTAAACCAGAGCGCTCTAAACCTTGTACCAAAGCTAAATGAAGAGCATGAGAAGAATGAAAGCTATCCGAACCACCGCGCAAAATCGCAGCATTGCCAGCTTTTAAGCACAAAGCACTCGCATCAACTGTAACATTTGGACGACTTTCATAAATAATGCCAATCACACCAAGAGGTGTTCGTACACGACTTATATGAAGCCCATTTGGACGCGTCCATTCATCCATCACTTGCCCAACAGGATCAGATAAACGAGCAACTTGGCGAACACTGTCTATCATTGCACGTAAACGCAAATCATCTAATTTTAGCCGATCAATCATTGCAGCTTTCAAATTATTCTGAGCAGCATTCTCTAAATCTTGACAATTCGCCCGTAAAATTTCATCTGACTGAGCCTCTAAACTTAAAGCGATCATTTCTAATGCATTGTTCTTTTGCTCAGAAGAAGCAACAGCCAATGCTGCAGCGGCATAGCGTGCTTTTTGTCCCATATCTTTCATTTTTTCTTCTAAAGTCATCGTAACATCCACTCTGCCAAAACAATAAAAACAAAAGTAACTTTTTTAAACAGAATTGATCAAGAAACGTACAATCATATCATTACGATGCACCATAGCAGAGCGCGCCTCATACCCAAGAATAGCTTCGATTTCTTCACTTTTATGTCCTATAATGCGTACAGCCTCATCTTTGTCATAGCTTACAAGTCCACGCGCAATCTCAACTCCATCTGTACCAACAATTGCAACCGTATCCCCACGCTGGAAATTTCCCTCAACGGCAATAACCCCTGCAGCTAATAATGATTTTCCTGATTCAAGAGCCCTAATGGCTCCTTGATCAATCGTCAAAACACCAGATGGATCTAAATGACCAGAAATCCATGTTTTCCAAGCATTGACAGATTTCTTACTTGCCGCAAAAAAACTCTTGCGTTCACCTTTGTCAATTGCAGCAAGAGGATTCATACGCTTGCCTGAGGTGATAATCATCGCCGTTCCAGCAGCATTAGCTATTTTTCCGGCTTCAAGCTTAGTCTTCATTCCTCCCCGTGAAAACTCTGAAGCAGCAACATCTGCCATTTTTTCGATATCATGCGTAATGGATGCAACAAAAGGTATAAATTCAGCCGTAGGATCACTATGGGGAGACTTTGTATAAAGACCATCAATATCGGATAAAAGTATTAAAAGATCTGCCCTCACCATTGTTGCCACACGTGCAGCTAAACGATCATTATCACCATAACGAATTTCAGTTGTTGCAACAGTATCATTCTCATTAATAACAGGCACAGCTCCCAAATATAAAAGCGTCTCAATCGTTGCACGTGCATTGAGATAACGCCTTCGCTCCTCCGTATCAAATAAAGTGAGCAAAATTTGGCCTGTTTTGAGCCCATGTTGAGCAAGCGCATCACCATAGGTTTTTGCTAACTCAATTTGCCCCAAAGCAGCACATGCCTGGCTTTCTTCCAATTTCAAAGCCCCCTTAGGAAGCTGTAGCAATGTCCTTCCTAAAGCAATAGCACCTGAAGACACCAATAATATCTCTACGCCTCCTTTGTGTAATTCAACAACATCATTGATCAAGCTTTTAAGCCATTCAACCCGTAAACCTGCCTGAGGATCAACCAAAAGGGCAGATCCAATCTTGACCACAATACGTTTATAGTGTGTAAGTTTTTGCGATCCAACAGCCATCTCAATCAACCTTGCTATCCCCACTGATCTCCTCTTTGCGTGACATTTCAATAATATGTGCACCAGCACGCAGCACATTTTCTAAACCTTCGCGGCTAACCGCAGAAAACATCATAACTGGTTGATCCGCTGCTCTTTGCAAAGCTTCCCGTTTAGCTTCACGCTCTTCAATTGTCAGAGTATCTATCTGGCTTAAAGCAACAATTTCAGTTTTATCACTTAGATTATTTCCATATGCCTCAAGTTCATGACGCACAATTTGATATGCTTTTGCTACATCTTCTTCTTGAGAAGAAATTAGATGAAGCAGTACGCGACAACGTTCCACATGTCCTAAAAAACGATCTCCAATTCCCACACCTTCATGCGCTCCTTCAATTAATCCTGGAATATCAGCCAAAACAAATTCACGACCATCAATACGTACAACACCAAGATGAGGATGTAGAGTGGTAAAAGGATAATCTGCAACTTTTGGTTTTGCAGCCGTTACAGAAGCTAAAAAAGTTGATTTTCCAGCATTTGGTAAACCAACAAGCCCCGCATCAGCAATTAACTTCAAACGAAGCCATATTGCACGCTCTTCTCCAGCCAAACCTGGATTTGCACGACGCGGTGCCCGATTTGTCGATGTTGTAAAGTGAAGATTGCCAAAACCGCCATTCCCTCCTTTTGCAAGGCGATAGCGCTGTCCCACTTCCGTTAAATCACATATTAACGTTGTATTATCTTCTTCAAAAATTTGCGTCCCAACCGGAACTTTAAGGATGACATCATTACCCTTTTCACCCGTCATATTACGCCCCTTGCCATGCCCCCCTGTTTTTGCTTTAAAATGCTGTTGGTAGCGATAATCAATCAGCGTGTTAAGCCCATCAACAACAAGAGCCCAAACATCACCACCCCGTCCTCCATTCCCCCCATCAGGTCCCCCAAATTCTATGAATTTTTCACGACGAAATGATACTGCTCCAGAACCTCCATTACCAGAACGAATATAAACTTTAGCTTGATCAAGAAATTTCATTGGAAGTACTCACTGAGGAATCAATCTCTTTACCTCTATAGGCAATACATTAGTTTTACCAGTTTTTCATCATTGATAACAGAAAAACTGTCACTATCGCCGATAACTCTTTGAGAAAAAAATCATCACATCTAAATAGGTTAAGTAAAGTTAAATCTTCTTAAAAGAAGGCGCTATTCTTGAATGTTTGTTTTTCCCTTAAATTCAAGTGCTAGAAGATAAAGCTCTACTGATTCTGATCGGCTTGCGGGTGGTTTAACATGATAGACTTTTTTAAAATGCTGTTTTAGTATCGTAAGAAGAGTGTTTTCTGCTCCTCCTTGAAAAGCCTTTGCTAAAAAATGTCCCCCAGGCTTAAGAACCGAAAGAGCAAAATCAGCCGCAACTTCACATAAATAAATCGTTCTTAAATGATCCGTCTGACGATGACCTGTTGTTGGCGCTGCCATATCAGAAAGAACCACATCCGGTTTTGTCCCTAAAGTTTCAATTAATTTCTGCGGTGCATCTGTATGCAAAAAATCCATTTCCAACATGGCAACTCTAGGTAATGGATCAACATGTAAATAATCAATACCAACAACGCTAGGATCCTCATCACTTGACCCTACTATACGCTCAGCCACCTGACACCAGCCCCCAGGTGCTGCTCCTAGATCAATAACCTTTTGACCTTTTTTCAAAAACCTATAGCGCTCATTAATTTCAATGAGTTTATAAGCCGCACGTGAACGATACCCATCTACTTTTGATTGATGGACATAAGGATCATTCAGATGCCTCTCTAACCATCGTCGTGATGAAGCTTTAATGGTTCCTGCTTTCTTTTTTACGCGCTGATATAATTCATGTGACCCTGAACCTCCATAGCCACCTCTCGGTGTTTTTGTTGTTTTTTTCATCGTTATTCATTGTCTCCATATTTAATTCTCTAACGCTTGAAATCTCTGCTCTTTCTACGACGACACCATACCCCATCGCGTAACATTAGCTCTATCAAAATTCCTTCCCTTAATCCACGATCAGCAACTCTTAAACGCTGACTTGGCCAAACTTCCCGAATAACATCTAAAATTGCACAACCAGCTAAAACTAAATCTGCTCTCTCGCGCCCAATAAAAGGACTTATGACACGTTTTTCTATATCCCATGATAATAGACGTTGTGTCATAAGTGTAATGTCTGCATCCTTCATCCAAATGCCATCCACTTTTTTCCTATCATAACGCTCTAAATTAAGATACATTCCTGCTAAAGTCGTAACTGTACCGGAGGTTCCCAAAAGATGAAACTTCGAACCTTGTGCTAACTCTCCTAATTTATGACGATCTGAAAAATTATTTAATAACCCTCGCACATAGCTTTTCATTTTTTCAAAATCGTCTAAGCTAATATCATTCCCTCCAAAACGTTCAGCAAGCGTAACAACACCAACAGGAAGAGAAGTCCAAGCGATAATTTGTCGAGCTAAACGAAAAGAACGCTTTTGAGAAACATCCAGTAGCACAATTTCTGATGATCCTCCTCCAATATCAAAAAGCACAATTGCGTCAGTATTTGGTTCAACAAGTGTACTACACCCTGTAACAGCAAAACGCGCTTCTGTTTGCCGATCAACAATTTCCAATTCAAGACCTGTCTCCTCCAAAACACGCTGAATAAAATGTCTACCATTTTCTGCAGAACGACAAGCTTCCGTTGCAATCAAGCGATAACGCTTAATATGCCTTTGTTTTAGCTTTAAATGACAAATCTTTAATGCTTCAATCGCACGATCCATAGCTTGTGTATTAAGAAAACCGTTATTTATTAAACCTTCTCCCAATCGTACAATACGAGAAAAAGCATCAACAACACGAAAATATCCAGGTTTACTGGGAGATGCGATAAGAAGACGACAATTATTTGTTCCGAGATCAAGTGCTGCATAAAGAGGTGGAGATTTTACTGAATGGAACCGTCGAAGAAAAGGTGCTTTGAGTTTTTTTGTTTTTTGAGCACCTATCATTATCTGATTATGAAACTCAAAAGCTGCCTCAGATTGAACAAAAACCTGTTTTTGTTCATAATGTTTTTTTCTCTGTTGTCTCTTTATATCAACAAGGACAGAGTATGCCTCTGTTCGTGACAATGCAGAAAGATTATTTGTATTACTACCGCACTGATCATACAACTGATCTGCTTTGGTATCGTATATTTCTCCTTGCTTTAACTCTTTTGAACCATAATTTAACGGGGTCATGTCCCTTATCCCTTGAGCGTCCCCCAATAAATAAACGCGAAAACTCTTCTGCTCATTCCTAAATAAAGCAATAATGCAGCATCAAATGATATATACAAGAAATCATTCTTTCTTTTTCTATCATTAAAATTTTCTACACTAACATCATTCAGATTTTTGTATAATCTTTCGGTTGTTTCCGTGAAATCATGCATCTCTTTATGAACTTAAAACTATAAATTAATCGTTTACGTTCACATCAATTTTTATAAATTATGCTCTTTTCTTTATACCATTTACACGGAGCATACCTCTATTGTAACAAACCTACACTATCATACTATTTGCTGACTTTTAAGGTTACAACAACCTATACATTAGTACGGTTTATAAGAAAAAAAATTTTTTTTCGTTATCCACACACAAACCTCGTTGTTATATGCAATGAAATGGCTTTGATTATGCTGGAATAAAAGTTCCGTAGTACTACAAAATGCAATTACAATAGCTGTTATTTCGTGAATACCAATAAAAACTATCGTTCAAAAAAAACTCTAGAATTATAAATTTATCTGAAAAATATTAATGCTTAATCAGACCGCTTTAAAAATCCATTTTAAGCTTAAAAAAAGAATTTAGTCTACTCATTATTGTAAGGAATAAATCGAGTATTTCTAATCTTTTTTACTTTTAATAACTAACGAAATCATTCTTTAAGCATTACGGGAAACACTAACTTTATTTTCTATTACATATAAATAACTTACTGTGACTTTATATTCATAAAACTCTCACTCTTTCCAATAAATCACCTCGATATCATATTATATAAAACTTCTTACTTATTTGACCTTATAATTTACACTCAGAAATATAATACAACAATTTATGGAAAAATGACTCTTGTTAAAAATACTCGATGAATTCTAAGGACGGAAAGAATTAAGTGCTGCATTTAACCCTTTAAATGGTACAGTAAAAGAAAATACCTTACCTTCTTTAGTTTTATAGGAAATACGTACCTTATTGTTCTGCTCTATTTGTTTAGTCAAAACCGGCCCTACAGGTGATTGTGCCAAACAAACCGTTTCATTACATTGCGTATAATTAATAAGAACAGGTTTTTTAACACCTTTTACAAACATTTGAATCGGAACATTTATATCAGAATTTGGCAATGTTCGAAAAAGCATCACTGCTTGACCACTTGTCGTAGAAACAAGAGACCAACTAAAAATGGTATTTCCTTCTTGATCATGAACCGTCTGTGTCACATTACATATACCTTGCTTATGTTTAAGCTTTTGTTTTTCGTCACAAATCAAAGTCCAATCATAAAACTGCATAATAATTCGACGTGTTTCGCCAGGTTCTCCCTTAGGTATCGATAAGTGCGGTGGATGCACTGTATAAATATTATTGTTCTCGTTGGCAAAGCTTTCGCTCTTGCCTATTAAGGCAAGAGCAAACAGCAGAACCTTTACTAACATACTTCTCGTTTTTACAATAACAGCCATTTTTTCTATTATCATCTCAACCTCAGAGTAATTCCAGCACCTATTCCCCAATGACCTCCAGCACTTGTCACAGATACATTCGAGCGAATATTTCCATCTTCAGATGTATAACCAGCACCAATAGCAAGTGCAGATTGACTGCGCCATAAACCACTCCCAAATGAAACACTTAAAGATCCTGGTATATCATAGTAACGTAAGTTGGACACCGCTAAACCAATAGCAGCAGCTTGTCTTGCTTCTTTCCGAACATCCTGAATAGCATAATTCAATGTCTCAAACTTCATATCCGTATAGGATTTCGACTCGTTAACAGCATCATTGACAAGACCACTAACTTTCTCATCCGTATACTTATTGGC
>NZ_JBHIOW010000005.1:141794-142504 GCF_042195725.1 Bartonella sp. AP65SXKL | reverse complement strand
TGATTAGCGAAGCGCAAAGAAAAGAAAATGCTACTGTTGTAGACAAATGTTAGAAAATCCTATTCCCTAACTTTTATTTACGCGTCCCTCACTGTAAAAAAGCTGTATAAATACAGCAAGTTATTTTTACATAAAACTTACATGTTATCCATAAATGGTATAACCGTAAAGCCTCCGTAAAATAATCAAAAAATCTATCGAACCTCACTCTCTTTATGCTGAATAAAAGAGTAAGCGAGCACCATTATCGTATTTATATTTTTTTCCAAGACAGTGTTTAGTATAAGTATTCATTGTAGGCATTTTTTCAGTTTTTATCTGTATGCTAACCACGTTTGGAATGTGAGAAACATGCTTTTGATTGATTTAATATAAATAGGCTTGCCATGAAACAATCTTACAGTATTGAGATTTCTCATTTAAGTTGAAAGACAATTCATTATTATTATAAATCAATATGATGTATAGATTGTCGACATTACAAGCAGTGTGTGAACGCTCAATGGTTAATGCCAATGTTTTTGTTATGGGGGAGGGGTATCTGGTGATAATGAAGTTTTGTATAGTGCACGAGACGTAATTGAGAGATGATTGTTTAGAGGTGCGTTTAGTGAAAAAACTTTGAAAGCAAATGCGCATTCCCTCTGCACTTTAAAAGCTCAAAGAATTTCCAGTGAAAGAGTGGTTGGAATAAGTATGTGTGTTATTTT
>NZ_JBHIOW010000005.1:133314-141694 GCF_042195725.1 Bartonella sp. AP65SXKL | reverse complement strand
GAGAGGAGCGATTTTTCAGAGCTTCTTAAGTGTGTCCCGTTGAACCAAAACCTCCTGTTCCACGGCTCTCGTTATGGCTTTGGGTATTTTACTCTGGTTCAATGGCGCAAACATTAACTTGGGATACAGGGGCGATGACTGTTTGGGCAATGGCGCGCATGCCCCGTTTAAATGGAAAAGTCTTCTTGTCCTAAATTGATTAAGAAGGAGTTTGACTTCACTTCCGGATAGTCACACCCAATCGTTCTTGGAGTGTTGAGGCATGTGATGCCCGTGTTTTAAGGCTAAGCCAGAGCGTGGACGGATGCGTGCTTCAAACCCAAGAGATAAATGAAAAATGAGACCTGTTGGAATAAGTGCCCGCTGCCCAGAGGCAAGAACAAGCGTTTCTTCTTTACCAATTGCTGCTTGTAAATCCAAGACCGCAGAATCAGCCGTTGTGTAGTGAGGAAGCTTTCTTGTCCCAAGTGCAAGATGCTGAACGGATAAAGTCAAGGGGGGTGTGAAGATTGAGAAGAGACAGGAGAAGAGTAAGGATACTTGTTTAGAGGGGCGTTTAGTGAAAAAACTTTGAAAGCAAATGCGCACTCTTCTGCACTTTAAAAGCTCAAGGGACTTCTAGTGAAAGAGTGGTTGGAATAAGTATGTGTGTTATTTTGAGAGGAGCGATTTTTCAGAGCTTCTTAAGTGTGTCCCGTTGAACCAAAACCTCCTGTTCCACGGCTCTCGTTATGGTTTTGGGTACTTTGCTCTGGTTCAATGGCGCAAACATTGACTTGGGATACGGGAGCGATGACTGTTTGGGCAATGCGCATGCCTCGTTGGATGGAAAAGTCTTCTTGTCCTAAATTGATAAGAAGGACTTTGACCTCACCACGGTAGTCACTATCAATCGTTCCTGGAGTGTTGAGGCATGTGATGCCGTGTTTTAAGGCTAAGCCAGAGCGTGGACGTATTTGTGCTTCAAACCCAAGAGATAAATGAAAAATGAGACCTGTTGGAATAAGCGCCCGCTGCCCAGGGGCAAGAACAAGCGTTTCTTCTTCTCCAATTGCTGCCCGTAGATCAAGACCCGCAGAACCCGCTGTCGCGTAGCAAGGAAGTTCTAAACCTTGTCCGTGTGCAAGACGCTGAACAAATAAAGTCTGGGCATGTGAAGATTGAGAAGAGACAGGATGATTGTTTAGAGAGGCGTTGGTTTCAGTGTGCGACATGATCGAGGCATTTCCAAAATATGAGGTCTAGAAGAAAATGATACTTTAACAAAAGATATCTATAAAACCAAGTCGATAAAGGTGTGTGGATATAGGTTGTCCCCAGAGCTTGCTTATCATCTCTTACTGACCTAAAATATTCCACAACACCACCTAACATCATCAAAGGCATTTTTCAATAATGGCATCATCAAGGATGGCTTATGCCTAGGGGCATGCGCTTATTTGAGATCTAAATTGTGGTTACAGATAAGATTTTTTAGATACTACCGATAAGAATACCCGTGGCAAAAACCAGAGCTCCCCCAATGATGACCTGTAAAGAAGCGCGCCAAAAGGGAGTTGACATGAATTTGTTCTGAATCCAGACGATGGCGCCTAGTTCGAAAAAAACAATGATAAAAGCAATAATTGTCGCTACATAAAAAGAGTTGATCAAATAGGGAAGAGTATGGCCTAATCCTCCTAATGTGGTCATAATGCCGCTGGCAAGGCCTCTTTTTAATGGCGAACCACGTCCTGATAATTTGCCGTCATCATGGGCTGCTTCTGTGAAACCCATCGAAAGTCCCGCACCAATTGAAGCTGAGAGTCCTATCAAAAAAGTTTGATGCGTGTCTCCCGTGGCAAAAGCTGCGGCAAAAATGGGGGCAAGGGTGGAAACAGAGCCATCCATTAACCCTGCTAGACCTGGTTGAATCCAAGTCAAAAGTGTTTGTCTTTGCGTTTTCGAAGGTTTTTTTATGGTGTGATTTGCCGCTGTTGTTTTTTGGGAGGGATGGCGGTTCTTGCCTTTCACAAGAGAAGTTTTGTCACATAATGAACCGATAGTGTTTGCACGATTATGGCAAGAAAGGCACAAAAGTTGCTTATAATTTTTAAGCTCTTGAAGCCCCATGGCGGTAAAAACCGCGGCTTCCTTAGAGGAATAAGGTTCTAGAGCTTTTGCATATTTTAAATAGAGCGCCGCATGTTGCTCTTTTAATTTGAGCGCTTTAAGTATCACGTTTTGTGCTGAACGAAAGGACAGAGCTTTACGTTGTACAAATGAAAAAAACGATCTCAACATTTTCTGTTCCTCTGCACTTTAGAATAATTCTAAAACATAAGAAAAATAAACCGAAAGTCAATCTAAAAGTTCAAAACTGAAAAATTGCAAAAAGGTTGCACTGAGAAAAAAGGTGATGGGATGCTGAGAAAGTACAAGGAGATTTATCAAATGGAGACGACAGGGGCGCATGAAAGAAATGATTACGTGAAAAAATTTAAGAGACAATGTGCTTTATTTTGCTAAAGGGGCGTTTGAATGGAGCATTTCAATGTATTGATGCTCGAGAATATAGGAAAGGAATAAGCTAGCATCATCATTCATTTTATGCGTTCAAAAGACTGTAACAGCTCTTAGAATTTGAAATGATTCTTTTAAAGGAGATCTTTATTCAAGGGATAAAAGCCCATTTCGCGAGGGGGCCTCGTGAAGAGTATAGAAGGGTAGAGCAGCAAAATTTCCATGAAATAATATAAACTCCATTGAGTCTTCTTAATCTTTACGCTTCATAAAAGAGCAAGCTTGCATCATCATACACCTTAGCTCCCAGTGTTGCGACAGTCTTTAGCACTGTTCATTATAGGCATGACATTTTATTGTACAGTTTTACGCCACTCATTCTGCTTGTGGAGGTGTAAGACAGTATTCTTATGATATTTACGCGCATTTTAGCGTTGTTACAGCTTTTGCATTTAGGTGGATTTGTTAGCGTGTAACGAATTATCTTTTGTGCTGTAATTGCAGGGACAGATAAAGGTGGGAGTGCATAAATGACAGAGATATTATCATATCAAATTGTTTGATCACGCATAAAAATTTATGCTTTATGAAGGGGCATTTGTCGCCTTGTAACTTGCCTGATATCTTGTATGAAAGCCCAAAATTCAGTAAAATTCTCTCACTTCAAAACTTCTTATCTTAAATCAATTCAAATCATTTTCTTGTGTATCACAAGGAGGAGTGTGGGTGCTGTGTTTTTATTTAAAGTATGGGATGAATTGAAATGTGAGAAGTGCATAATCTCTACGCGTTAACAAACGTTTTTGATGTTTTTAAAAAAGAGCGAAATTGTGCAGAAAAAAGAGGAACTCTATGGACATTGATGATAGTTTAGAATGGTTTTTGGGTTTGCACAAACTAACAATACCGCAGGCAGCGCTTTTAATAGTTGGATTAAATCCAGGAAAGTATTTGTTTGTCAACAAATTAGAACCAGAAAAAAGTGATATTTACGAAGATAACCTTTCCGTATCATCAGAGAAAACTGCTAATTTCCGTGCAGCCTATCATGCTATCGTTCAAGCGGGAAAAAGCAATCGATTAGAGATAGAATGGTCGTACTATAATTTTTCGGATTTTATAGATGCAGATTCCTCATATGTTCGCGTTGATGATTTAAAAGAATGGCTTTCGTCGCGTGGTCTACGTCCTGCGTTTTTTTTTCCTGAGGATGATTCTGCTGAGACTAAGGATCAGAAATATTATGCGTTTCAAGATCCAACGCATCCACGTTATGCTCCAAAGCTTGCTGCTATTGTTGCGGCATGGGAAGCGGTGAGTGAGGCTGAGGGTGGTAAAACTGTTAAAGGAACGCTTATAAAGTGGCTTAGTGAACATGCCGTTCAGTACAAGTTGGTGGATGATAATAATTTACCAAGAGAGAAGCTCATTGAGGAATTAGCGGCTGTTGCGAATTGGGAACCTACCGGAGGGGCTCCTAAGACACCTGCCAGCTCTCTTTTATCAAAAGAAAAAAAATAAAAAGATCACTAAAATTGTGCTGCTTTTTTTGATAATTTTGAAGGTAATCTCTTTTTCTGGGGGAGATTTTTACTTTTCTTCCCTAGATTATAAGTAATTGTTTTTCAATAAAAATAATTTTTATAATGTTCCTCTGACTGTTCAGGCGGGGGAAAATAGACATTTTGGGCAGTAAAATTTACCCTGTAGTTTTCGTAACTTACCTCTCTATTTTTGTTTGATTTTTTGGGGCACTTTTAAAATCCATTATAAATTGAAATGAGAATGCAACATGAGAAAAATATTTTCTTTTTTTACGGTGCGTGGAAGTGCAAAAAATCCTCAAGTCAATGCACCGATATTGGAGCAGCCTGTTGCCGATGAGGTGGTACATAAATCGTTTAGAGTAGGTGTATTGTCGTGTTGGTTAAAGTTTGAACTTACCCTTGTTATGGAAAAGGTCAAAGCTGAGCGTCATGTGCGCTCTCCATAAAGAAATCTTGTCATCTATGAGCGAATGAGGATTTCTCTTGAAAAATTTGCACAATAGTAAAACTCGTTAGCAAAACCCGTTCTTTGGCGTAACAAAAAGGATGTCATAAATGATTATCTCATCATAAATATGCTTTAAGAATAACCCTTGCGTGGCGAAAGTCTATGGCGTAGTCTCTATAGACTTTTGTTCCGTGTGTGGTGATTAATGCTCTTGTTTATCTCTTGTCAATGCAAGTGCCCATGAAAGTGATGGGTGTCTATTGCTTCATTGTGATGCTTGGTTGTTCATGTTTA
Source organism: Bartonella sp. AP65SXKL (assembly GCF_042195725.1). Classification (NCBI taxonomy): domain Bacteria; kingdom Pseudomonadati; phylum Pseudomonadota; class Alphaproteobacteria; order Hyphomicrobiales; family Bartonellaceae; genus Bartonella; species Bartonella sp. AP65SXKL. The sequence continues at coordinate 136,903 of NZ_JBHIOW010000005.1, read as the reverse complement.
GAAACGACAAGTGTATTAAATGCGATAGGGTTGATAGAAAGGAGAACGTATCCTGTAAAAATAGGTGTGTCTTTAAAATAAAGCTGATAAACGAAATTATTTTTTTATCTACCTTTTGTATAATGAGAAAAAGGTATTCAAAGTGCAAGCATAAGCAATTTAGCAGTAAATCCCAAAATAGCTTAATATATCGTTTCTAGGAGAAGAGGAAGAAAGTCTATCTGCAAAAGCTATGTTAGCTCGTGTGACCGGTGAAATAATGTGGTTAGGGCAATAAACAATTGTTATTGGTGAAGAGATAGAAATCGGTTGGGTGTTGATTTCTGGTTTATTAGAGAATTTTCTTTGTTATTTTGTCAAATACGATCGTTTGAGGTGTGGTCATATAAAGCGAAGCTTTTTTTCAATCTTGGAAAGATATTCCCATTGCGGAAAATCATATAAAGTTTAAGCAACGGCAGCACGATTTTTTGTGCAATGAAATGATAAGTATGTACAATATCTCGGTAATCTCCATGGGAAACTTTACCGGATCCAAGGTGTGGATATTGTCTTCTGCTTACCCCAAATCGCAGATATTTCAAAACAACAACGGTGGAGCAAAACAACAACGGTGGAGAATGAATGTTGGATATGTTCTAGGGAAGGTTGCAAAAAATGGCAGTTTTCAAAAAAATACCAAAAATGACGAAAGGAGCGGTTTCCCACTCCTTCGTTCCTATCTCCCCTTGCGGGGAAGCGGCCACCATTACTGATGCCGTGTATGCTGATATAGGTACACTTATTTTTCTCAAAAGTCAATAGTGTAAATGCGGTAAATATTTGAGCATCAGAGCTACAACTTTATGAAAATCTTCGCAGGATAACCTTGGAACGGTACGTGAGCAACTTAAACGACTTACAGAAACTGTTGTGACATAATTGCAGATAATCCATGCTTTTTTATTCTCTATGGGAGATTGTATTGGATACGCAGCGGGATTATTGGGTTGTGATTTCGTTGAAAAAGGTAAAACTGTCACATTTCCATATAATTTTGCATTCTTAGAAAGCACTAAAACAGGCCGCTTTTTCCAAAATTCAGGGAGTATCGAATCATGAGGAAAATCACACCAAAAAACTTGTCTGATGCGTGGTGCCGATTTGATTCGTGGTTTTATATGAGGTGGTTTTTCGTAAGGCGCATTTAAATCCCTTTCTTTTATATGCTCACGCCATGCATTATGATCATGTTCCATCATAACACATGGTTCTTCAAGTTTGGTTATATCTAAGGAAATAGGTGATAGGGTAGAAGGCTCTGTGTTCTTATCTTCAGCCATAGCAGACCATTTATATTTATTGGTCCCCTCACTTATTATTTTACGGCTTTTCTATCACGAGTTTTTATCAAAATGTTGCTTATAAGTACAGAGAGGTGAAACCATAAAATGGATGTATCTGCTTATTTTTGTCTTTTGAGTACAACGCTAGAGGAGGGATGTTGGTGACTCGTTGGTGTGGGTGGGTTGGTTTGGCGGTGGGTGGTTTTGGGTGGGGATTGGTGACTGGAGGGTTGTTGGTAGGGGAAAGCGATTGGAGAGAACGAGTGCACGCGGTTTCGTTTCTATTTTATGGTTAGAGTTTTTTATGGACTGAAAGAATTCCTTTTGAAGCGATATAGAAGCTTATAAGGGAGAAAAATAGGCTTGAGACGACATTCCAACCGGCAAATGAGAGAAAAAGAAAGCGTGCGGATGCTTCAGAACAAGAAGGGGGATGAATGTTGTTTAATTGGCTGAGCAGCTGGTTAATGTCTGAGGTTTTTCTGACTGCGCTTAAACCACAACTGAGGGGAGCAGCCCAAAAGCCATATTCAACACCCGCATGATAAACGGCTAAAACAAGGCTGATGCACATTAAGACAAAAACACAAAAAAATAAAAGTTGTATCCAAGCAGTTATGCGAAAAAAACATGCTCCAAAACCTGCTAAGAGCAAAAATGGTATGGCTCCATAATAAGGAAAACGCTCTATGAGACATAAATCGCAAGGAAGATATCCTCCGAAATATTCAAAACCAAGGGCAATCCCTATTGTGGCAGACAAGCAAAAAGCGAGAAAAAAAGCCCATAAACTTTGTTCTTTTCTGCTGGGTTCAAGATGAAGGTGTTTGTGTAAAAGTGGGTGAGAAGACAAAACGCATGCCATTAAGTCTATTCCTTATAAAAGCTTCTTGTTTAAAAAAGCTATGAAAATCCCATAAATTAAAAGGAGGCTAACACAACCAATGAGAACAATCCATTTGAAATGCTGTACTAGAAAATTCATTGCTTTTTGTCCAAAATGTTTAATCAGCCACGCGAGAAGATAAAAACGAGCGCCTCTAGAAAAAATACAAATAAGCATGAAAAGTTCAAGACGCACACTCATAACACCGGCCAAAATTGTGACAATCTTGATGGGGGGAAGATGAAAAAAACCTGATGTTATCAGTAAAATGATTAGAAATTGCAGGGTTGCACTATTTTTCAGAGATTCAAAACTTTCAACCTTACCATAAATTTCTAAAATGGGTTTGGCAAGGGTATCATAGGCAAAATGTCCGATAAACCAACCGGCAATGCCTCCTAATACAGAACAGATTGTCGCAATCAAAGCATAGCGATAAACCCGTTTTTGATGGATAAGAAGCATCGGAATATATAAAACATCTATGGGAATTGGAAAAACAGAACTTTCAATAAAGGCAATGAAACCAAGCCAGTGTGGTGCTGTACGCCGATTTGCTAAAGAAATCGTCCAAAGCTTTAATTTGTTTAATATCATGAGGCTTTTATAAGTTTAAGAGGTAAAGACTTTACAAATGAGATTGCTATAAATCCGGTAGAGAAATCCAATAAAGAAAGTATTTCATAAAATAGATAAGAAAATGATATGAATTCTTAAAAAATGAGAAGTCTTCTGTTGACGAATCTGTTCTTCTTCATATAGTGCAAAGGAATAATCGACAAGTCTGTCTTTTATAGTCCTGTCTTTTATAGCAGTGTGCGGGTGTGGTGGAACTGGTAGACGCGCCAGACTCAAAATCTGGTTCCGAGAGGAGTGTCGGTTCGAGTCCGACCACCCGCACCACTTCATAAATATTTCCCTTGATCCTGTTATGGCGCATCGCTTTGATTTATAAAACATGGGGGGTATAAAACATGGGGGGATTTATAAAACATAGGGGGATTTATAAAACATGGGATTTATAGACCGTGTTCAATGTTTTGCATGTTGAATGAAAAACCTCGAATACCGTAGGATTCTCTCATTTCAAGTCTGCTTATAGTAAATCAACCAAAATCATGTCGCTCGTACGTTACAAGCTAGATGAGCTCTCGCGTGGAGTGAAATTTTACAAAAAATGAATAAAAATGCCTCTTATGCCGTTTCAAGGGCATCATTGGAGGTAAAGTGTATGATGGATGGTGCCAGCTTGCACTTTTATGAAGTGTAGAGATGGTGCTCTATAGATTTTATATTCTTGTAGGTGCTGTCGTAAAATGGGCTTGAGGGTTTTGAGAGCTGTTTCTTTAAAACACGCATGTGAATTGGCAATCCAAGT
>NZ_JBHIOW010000005.1:125790-133214 GCF_042195725.1 Bartonella sp. AP65SXKL | reverse complement strand
GTCTTGAATTTGAGTGTGTTTGGTTTGAAGCGTTGTCGTATGACATGAGGGGCGTGATCGCCAAAAAGATATGTGAGCAACAAAAACATGGGGTAGTGCGTAATCTCCACTCTTTAAAAGACAGGAGCTTTAGAGGCTTAAAAAATAGTGCTTTAGAGGCTTTATAGATTTTATATTCTTGTAGGTGCTTTCGCAAAATGGGCTTGAGGGTTTTGAGAGCTGTTTCTTTAAAACACGCATGTGAATTGGCAACCAAAGTGTCTTGAATTTGAGTGTGTTTGGTTTGAAGCGTTGTCGTATGACATGAGGGGCGTGATCGCCAAAAAGATATGTGAGAAACAAAAACATGGGGCAATGTGTAATCTCCTCTCTTTAAAAGACAGGAGCATGAGAGGCTTAAAAGATTATGCTTTAGAGGCTTTTGAAAGTCGTAAAGCAGAGGGAAATGGTAAGATTGGAAATTGGTTTTTACCTTGACAACTTCATGTGCTCCCTAAATGAAGCTGTCTCCCCGTTATAGAAATTACATAAACAGAGAACCGCAATATTCTCTCTCCACTCTTGGCATATAATAGCGGTAAAATACTGTTGTTTGAAGTGTGGTCATATAGGGCATACTTCCTTGAAACGTTACAGTATTTTTTTCGGTGTGTGTTGGATATTCTTCAGTGTTTGTCTTGCTTGAGATTTAAGGGCATTCCATGAGGAGGAGCCCAAAGAAGCCCGCCCAATATCCCCCAATATCTCCCAAGAGTCTCCAAGGGTTTTTGTGCTTTTATAAACGGACATGGTGTTTAAAAATGGGTGTTTAAAAATGGGTTTTTAGAATCTTTATCCTTTAAGAGCGGGGAGGCCAAGTCAACATCATCTTATAAAACTGCAATTGATGCACAATATCCATATTTATTTTAAAGAAATATCTCTTAAATAACGGCTCTCATTTATTTTACGATGGCGCCCAGTGGTATGATGGTAAAGCTTTTATATTCCAAAGGCATTACATGAAAGGCTGAGAGGATAGGAGCTTGCTTTAAGAGAGGGAGAGGCTTTATTGTTTTGTGACTATTTGTTTACAGTTTAGTACAGGTTTTTAGAATCTACGTCTTTTTAGGGGGAAAGGGGCATTAAAAAACCCCGTTTTTAACAGGGTTTTTTAATCGTTCAACTTTTCTAAAAAATTTAGAATTTATAAGCGATACCAAAGCGAACATCATGCGTTTGAGAAGAGATTTTAAGGTTATCGTTTGCAAATTTCTTTTTAAAAAAATCTGAATAACGATATTCTGTCCGCATAATGATATTATCTGTCATTGCAAGATCAAAACCACCACCAACAGTGTAACCAAACATTGTTTTTGTCTCATCTAACACATTGCCAGAAGCAAAAATTGTCGAATCTTCTTGCGATTTTGATAAAAGTGACATGATATATTGCATCTGTCTATAGGCTATACCCCCTGCAATATAAGGCATAAGACGATGGGAAGCAAAACCTATGCGCGCGCGCGTGGCACCAGACCACGTTTCTTTCAATGTTACACTGCTAACAACAATGTCACCATAGTTGGATATCGTTTCACCCTGAGCTGCAGGTTTTATGATAGGAATCCCAGCTTTTTTAAAGGCAATGTTAATGGAGTTTGATTCATCTAGAATTTTCTTTCCATTGTCTGTTTGGGTGCTTTTCCTCCCAGACCAGACCATATCGGTATCAAAACCGAAAACAAGATCTCCCAGATCAATATTAGAACCTGCATACAAACCTGCTCTCAATCCTGATAGTTTCGGTGATAAATCTCTATCAACCCAAGCCCACTTTCCGTCCCTGGCTTCTTGTGCATAATTTAGAGTATTTTTATTGGAAAAATATCCAATTTGTCCTCCAAAATAAAAACCAGACCAAGAAAAAGGCGCAGAAACAGTAACCGGTGAAATACGTGATGACGAAACATCTTGCAATGAAACCTTCGGTTCTGATTGCTTAAAGATTACTGTATCTGCTGCTTGCGCTGTTGAAGCGGTAATGAAGGTGAAAATAGATAGTGCAACTAAACATTTTGTTTTCATAAAAACGTCCCCAATTTATTTCAGATACAAATCGTATTATATACGAATTGGTTAAAAAAATCTATATTTAATATCATTATGAAAACTAAAACATTCAAAAACTCTATAATTATCCATATTTAAGCGTTCTTGAAACTTGTTTTCATGCTATTATCCCGCGTTTATATTGATTTTTCAGTATTTTTATATACTCTTTCAGTGTTCTCTGTGTTTTAGAAAAAATTATAGTATAGTAAACAAGCTTTCTATTTGTTAAAAAAATATTACTTTATATACATTAAAACACTTTTTGTTATTAAATGTATTATCCATTACGATTGACACCAATGTGCTTAAATATTCAATTTATCGTAAAAATGCATATTGGCACCGTCATATTCGTTGCTCGTTTTTGATATTGCATAGCTTTGTATTGCGGTAGCCTTTTGAGCACTCGAGGGGATGGGCGACTTTATTTCTTTTTTATCTATATGCCACTTTTGCTTATAATAATCTAAGCGAATAGTTTTGATTGATTGAATGGAATACGAAGAATCAGAAGGAGTAAAGTGCGAGAATCTCAAGTCTCATGAGGTTTCTTATGCGCCATGTAAAACGGATAAACTCTCCGTTCCGTTCACTTAAAGCCGGAACGTGGATGAGAGCCTAAAAACTGAAAGTCGTTGGCGATTTTAAAGAGATTAGCGCGTGCATTCAGGTTTTTGTGGAAATGGGTGAGGGCGCCATAATGGGCAAATGCCTCCAATTTCTTGCGAGCTGTCAAGGATATCCCGTCAAAGAGTGGATTGTTTCAGCAAAGGTCAAAACCTTTCGGTGCATTGAATTTTGTTCCAACAGCTGTTCCTCTATTGAGCACCCCCATCTTCACGCTTCATAAAAGAGACATTTTTCAATGTTCCTAAACCCATTTCATGACAGCGATTGTGAATGATATAATAATAAATCTATTGAGCACTCCCATCTTCACGCTTCATAAAAGAGACATTTCGCAATGTTCCTAAACCCATTTCATGACAGCGATTGTGAATGATATAATAATAAATCTATTGAGCATCTCTTTTACGCTTCATAAAGGAGCACGCCGGTACCATTACTATATTTGCCAGTTCGTGGGGTTGTTGTGACAGTCCTCTCCACAATGTTGTGACAGAGGCCCCTTTGTCCGTTGTGACAGTCCTTGGCACTTGAGGTGGTTCATTAGAGGCGTTTGTAGTCCTTATCGGATACAATTTCTATTCATACATTCATTGCGTTTGTGATGTGCAAGTCAGTGATTTTGATTGATGCAACATGGGACCGATTTAAAATGAGAAAATCTTACGGTCTTTAGGATTCTCGTTCAATATGGATAACGCTAGATTATCATTATAAATAAACACATTATCTCATTGAGATAAGAGTTATCTACCCAATGTTATCAATAATGATAACATTGTAAAGCGTAACTACGATGAATTCATTAATTATACTTCGATTGAAATTATGTCTATTAATACCGATTTTTTTTGAGCTCATTCTGTTTGGTTGATAGCTAATAGATTTTCAAAATCAAAACGCGAAGCTAGAATGAAAAACACCTGAAGGTCATATCCATTTAAATCACTTTCTGCCAGTATAGCCATTGGGTGTTGAGCTATGACTATCCATGCCTTTCCAAAACCGTTGTGCCTTTTAAGTACAATATAAGCAACAAAAACACCCATAGCATAAATGCGGCTCAGAGCCTAAAATGAACGCTGTGGGTAATTGTTATCGGTCATCATCGGGGTGTTTACACCCCGATCTTTTGACAGAAAGATTTGTTTTAAGATGTTTGCATCTTTTTTAGTGGGTTGTTTATTGGGGAGCAATCATCTTTTTAGGATCAACTAATCGGTCATAATCCTCTACAAAAACACCTGCTTTTAATGCTTCGGTGCGCAAAGTTGTATCATTTTTGTGCGCTGCTTTGGCAATTTCAGCAGCTTTTTCATAGCCAATTTCTGGTGCAAGAGCTGTGACTAACATGAGTGAGCGCTCCATGAGCGAGTGAATATGAACACGATTGGCCCGTAATCCTTGAATGCAATGCATATCAAAAGAACGCATGCAATCACCAAGAAGGGTAATTGATTGTAAAACGTTATAGCCAATAACAGGTTTATAAACGTTGAGTTCAAAATGTCCTTGGCTTGCGGCAAAGGTTACGCTGGTGTGATTACCAAAAACTTGGCATGCGACCATGGTTAAGGCTTCACATTGCGTGGGGTTGACTTTGCCGGGCATAATAGAAGATCCGGGTTCATTTTCAGGAAGACTGAGTTCCCCTAAACCGGAACGTGGACCAGAGCCTAAAAAACGAATGTCATTGGCAATTTTAAACAGATCAGCAGCGAGAGCATTCAAGCTCCCGTGGAAATGCGCAAGGGCGCCATGATGGGCAAGTGCTTCAAATTTATTGCTGGCAGTTTGGAACGTTATTTCTGTGAGAGTGCTCACTGTTTGCGCAAAAGCAACGTCAAAACCTTTTGGCGCATTCAGCCCTGTGCCAACAGCCGTACCACCTTGAGCAAGCATTTGGACATCGGTTAGAGCATTTTCAATACGCTGAAAATTGGCTTCTAATGCGGCACGATAGCCTGAAAATTCTTGCCCTAAGGTTAAAGGGGTTGCATCTTGCGTATGGGTGCGGCCGATTTTAATGATATCTGCAAATTCTTGCTCTTTTTGTTTTAATGTCGCAATAAGAGCTTCAAGGATTGGCAGTAAGTGTTGGCGTGTTTGCAACGTGGTGGCAATGTGAAGCGCCGTGGGAAAGGAATCGTTCGATGATTGGCTCATATTGACATGGTCATTGGGATGAACTGGTTTTTTGCTTCCAAGTTTTCCTCCCAAAATCTTACTAGCACGATTAGCAATGACTTCATTGACATTCATATTGCTTTGTGTGCCAGAACCTGTTTGCCAGACGGACAGTGGAAAATGCGTATCAAAATCGCCAGCAAGCACTTCATCAGCGGCGGCAATAATTGCTTTTCCAATATTTTCTGGTAGTTTTCCTTTGCCCATATTTACAATCGCTGCTGCTTTTTTGACAAGGACTAAGGCATAGATGATGGCAAGAGGCTGCTTTTCACTGCCAATATTAAAATTATGCAGAGAACGTTCAGTTTGTGCGCCCCAATAACGATCTTGACGTACCGAAATCGTTCCAAAGCTATCCGTTTCCTGACGTGTTTCAACCATGATAAGATCCTTTTTTGTTCACGGGTTCTCAAAAAAGATAGATAACGCGAAAGTGCAATAAGAGGCAAGACTTTGAAGCTTCATTTAGAGAAATTATTTTTATGGCTATTCTTGACATTGAGAGATGCCGATTTTATATCTAACACATGCTAGCACTCGTAATTTGAGAGTGCTAGCAAGAACTTTTAAGATTAATTCAATTATGTTCAGTTTTAAGGATTTAAAACATGGCTAATATACAATTCCGCCCACTTCACGACCGTGTCGTTGTCCGTCGGGTTGAATCTGAAAATAAAACGGCTGGTGGGATTATCATCCCTGATACAGCAAAAGAAAAACCCCAAGAAGGCGAAGTGATTGCTGTTGGCAATGGCGCTCTCGATGATAACGGAAAGCGCGTGCCTTTAGAAGTCAAAACAGGAGACCGTATTTTGTTTGGAAAATGGTCTGGAACTGAAGTCAAGATTAATGGGGAAGACCTCCTCATCATGAAAGAATCTGACATTATGGGAATTATGGGCTAATTGAAGCACTTAGTTTTTCATTGTGTACTATTTTGAGAAAACTCCAAGGAGAAATTAAATGGCTGCTAAAGAAGTCAAATTTGGCCGTGAAGCGCGTGAGCGTTTGTTGCGCGGTGTCGACATCCTTGCTAATGCTGTTAAGGTGACACTCGGCCCTAAAGGTCGCAATGTGGTGATTGATAAATCATTCGGTGCGCCTCGTATCACAAAAGATGGTGTATCCGTTGCAAAGGAAATCGAACTGGAAGATAAGTTCGAAAATATGGGTGCACAAATGTTGCGCGAAGTTGCTTCTAAAACCAATGATATCGCTGGTGATGGAACAACAACAGCAACTGTTTTAGGACAAGCTATTGTGCAAGAAGGTGTTAAAGCTGTTGCTGCGGGCATGAACCCAATGGATCTTAAACGTGGGATTGATGCTGCTGTTGAAGAAGTGGTGGCAAACCTCTTCAAAAAAGCAAAAAAAATCCAAACTTCAGCAGAAATTGCACAGGTGGGAACAATTTCCGCTAATGGCGCTGCTGAAATCGGTAAAATGATCGCTGATGCTATGGAAAAAGTGGGCAATGAAGGCGTCATTACCGTTGAAGAAGCTAAAACTGCTGAAACGGAATTAGAAGTCGTTGAAGGAATGCAATTTGACCGTGGGTATCTTTCCCCTTATTTTGTCACAAATGCTGAGAAAATGGTCGCTGATCTTGATGATCCTTACATTCTCATTCACGAAAAGAAATTGTCTAATTTGCAATCTCTTCTTCCTGTGCTTGAAGCTGTTGTTCAGTCTGGAAAACCACTTCTCATTATCGCTGAAGATGTGGAAGGTGAAGCTTTGGCAACGCTCGTTGTCAACAAATTGCGTGGTGGTTTGAAAATTGCTGCTGTAAAAGCTCCTGGATTTGGTGACCGTCGTAAAGCAATGTTAGAGGATATCGCTATCTTGACATCCGGACAGGTTATTTCTGAAGATGTGGGCATTAAACTTGAAAATGTCACTTTGGATATGCTTGGACGTGCAAAGAAAGTGAATATTTCTAAAGAAAACACCACCATTATTGATGGTGCTGGACAAAAGGCTGAAATTACTGCTCGCGTCAATCAAATCAAGGCTCAGATTGAAGAAACAACTTCTGACTATGACCGTGAAAAATTGCAAGAAAGACTTGCTAAACTCGCTGGTGGTGTTGCTGTTATCCGTGTGGGTGGTGCAACAGAAGTTGAAGTGAAAGAAAAGAAAGACCGTGTTGATGATGCTTTGAATGCAACACGTGCTGCTGTTGAAGAAGGTATTGTTGCTGGAGGTGGTACCGCATTGTTGCGTGCAGCAAATGCGTTGACCGTTAAGGGAAGTAATCCTGACCAAGAAGCTGGTATTAGTATCGTTCGTCGTGCTCTACAAGCACCAGCGCGCCAGATTGCAAGCAATGCTGGTGAAGAAGCCGCTATTATTGTGGGCAAAGTGCTGGAAAATAATGCTGACACTTATGGTTACAATACCGCAACTGGTGAATTCGGTGATTTGATTGCTTTGGGAATTGTTGATCCTGTGAAAGTTGTGCGCTCTGCTCTTCAGAATGCGGCTTCAATTGCGAGCCTTCTGATCACAAC
>NZ_JBHIOW010000005.1:95702-125690 GCF_042195725.1 Bartonella sp. AP65SXKL | reverse complement strand
AGAAGCAATGGTTGCTGAAGTTCCAAAGAAAGATACACCAATGCCTCCGATGCCTGCTGGCGGAATGGGTGGAATGGGCGGAATGGATTTCTAAGCTCTTATTCCTAGACGTAATAAAGAAACGGGCCTTCTGTGCCCGTTTTTTTATGCTTTTTCATGTTTTCCAATCGGTGAATTTGGTGATTTGATTGCTTTCAAGAATTGTTGATCCTGTGAAAGTTGTGCGCTCTGCTCTTCAGAATGCGGCTTCAATTGCGAGCCTTCTGATCACAACAGAAGCAATGGTTGCTGAAGTTCCAAAGAAAGATACACCAATGCCTCCGATGCCTGCTGGCGGAATGGGTGGAATGGATTTCTAAGCTCTTATTCCTAGACGTAATAAAGAAACGGGTCTTCTGTGCCCGTTTTTTTATGCTTTTTCACGTTTCATACAGTTTTTCCTTTTATGATAGTTTCTTTATCTTATAGGATTGTTCTATTCTCCTCTGGTTGATCTACCGTTATTGTGAATGAATTTCACTCTTAATCCATAGCTTTTTCTCTTGTTTTTATGAAATGTTTCTATTGTGCGGGGATCGTGGTTTCCTTTGAAAATATTGTGCTAATAAAAATATAATTCTTTGATTTATAGTCAGTTATTCCTAATACAGTTCTGTTTTTTCATTTCAGGTTTATGCATGCATCGTTAAAAAATCCTGGGTTTGTGCTTCATAAGGTGAGAGGTCACTACGGTTTTTATGAACCAACGCAATCATTAAAAGTCAGTAGTTAAAAAGAGTCAGTAGTTAAGAGTTAGTACCTATTGAGCGTTGGAAAGACAGAGTTGAAAAGAGCATGATGGGGCTGGTTTGTTTTTTATGAATAAGATGCTGGTATTTCAAGCTTTTGCATAGGAGAATAAGCATCTCTCTGTTTCGTTGATCTCTGAAATGGGGAGACTGCTCCATTTGAGAAGCTTAAAGATAAAAGCTAATTTTTCGCCTTGCTCTCATCTTTTTTTCGGTAAGCTCATCACCTAAACTGGAGCCAAACCCATATTGTTATACTCAAGTTCTGTTTGTTGCCTATATTGTGACAGAAAATTCTTGAGTGGGGAGCCATTTTTGAACTAAGGGGACCATGACAGGTAGCCGAAAAAAATCATGACAAGACAGTAGGCGTGCTTGTGTTAGAATTTTTAATGCTTCTGATGATAAAGGCACGCGAAATTCTGTTGTAGCCTCATGCCTTCTTTTCATATTTTCGAGCCAAGGATTTTCCATATATTCTCTTCAACTTGACCTTTATGCATAGAACATAAGGGAATTGAGAGGGTGGAAATTGAGAGGCAGGGAATTGGGAGGCAGGGTATTTAGAGGCAGGGAATTGGGAGGCAGGGAATTGGGAGGCAGGGAATTGGGAGGCAGGGAATTGGGAGGGTGGGAGGAGCCGGCTTGCTTTTTTATTCAACGTAAAGATGAGAGGTTTTATGTAAGGCTACCATTACATTGCTTGTTTATGCGCTTCTTTAAAAGAAATGTCTTTTAATACAAATTCTTGACAATGTTATTTATGAAGAGTATAAAATCATTTGGATATCAATAGATTATTAAAAAAATGTATGTTGGTATGATCCTTTTCTTATGTTACCAAAGTTGCTGACTTACGCGTTGGTTAAAAATCTCTCTTCATACCCCTAAATTCATTTCATGAAAGTGTTTGTGAAGAGTGTATAAAAATTTCTCGTGAGACATGAAAAATCATCAATAAAACTCCATGTTTTCAAAAATAACGAATGGCTTTTTATATTTAAAAGATTTAACACGTCTCACGTTTTTTATTTATTTTAGAGCTGAATATTCGATTTTTGTGTAAAAATACTTCCCAGCACATCTACGATCCGTGAAAAATCAAGTGCTAATAAGAAAATGATGAATATAATCCATTTCGTATAGCGTGACATCATTTTTACACTTTTATACGTTGTGATGATTTCTTGTAGGACTTCTTTTTCCTTTTCTGTAAGCTCTGTTTGTTTTTCCGTTTTTTTTCTAGCCATGTTTCCACCCACACATGTGTTCCCCTTGTTTGTTATGCTTTAAAATATCTCTTGCGAGATTTGAACTGATGATATTGAGATCTTTGTTGTCTAAATAAATGGGCATCCAACCAACGCAAGAAAAAGGCTCATTGATTGTTTTTATCGCGCAACCAGTGAGTAAGAGCAGCGCGTATATCAGCATCACTTTTTTGATTAATTTCATTTTCCACCTCTAGCCGTGTTGTTGATGACTTTAGCGTTTTTTCTATTTGCTTTTGTTGTTCAACCTTCTTTCCAAGAGTGAAAGCTTTTGCTAAAGCGATAAAAAAAGCGGTCAGAGCCGCTCCTGTTATCATCAGATTTTTTTTCAACCACCACATCATAAGCGCTGCTCCCGAAACCGTTTTGCCACAAAGAAAATGCCAACGCAGGCGGCTAAAACCATAATGGTTGCTAATGCCCATTGGATGGGACCATTGCCTGCCAATAAGCCCCCAAGTCCAGAAAAAGAACCAATAATCGGTGTAAGCGCTTCTGCTTTGAAAAATCCCATTGGAGCTTGCGTTTCTACAGTTTGGTAGTTGGGAGAAACATAAGCCCCTTTTGCCCATAATCCCGATTCTGCTGCACGACGGTGCACTAAACCGTGAAGACGTTTTCCTCCTGCTTTAGTCCACTTTTGTAACTCAGCAGGGACGGCTTCATATTCGCCATTATTGAGTTTTTTGAGCAGGGTCGAATTACAAAAAGCCGATGTTCCTATATTATAGCAAAACGATACGAGCGCGGCGAATTGTTCATCCGTTAAAGAAACCGTCACATGTTTTTCAACGGTATTTTCAAATTGTCTTAAATCTTGAGAAAGAACTTCTTCTGCTTGTTTTTCAGTAATGATCATGCCCTTGTGAACGAACGGTTTGCCAGCCGCGCTGGTATGACCATAGCCAATTGTCCACACCCCGATGGCATCTTTATAGGCTTGTAAACGCAATCCTTCCCATTGTTTAATGAGCGCAAGCCCTGCTGATGATATTTTTCTCATTTGCTTCTCCATAAAATAAAGCCTCACGTTACCGTGAGGCTGGTTGACAGATTAAAAATGAATTTTTTCACGCTTCAAAAACAGAAGAGATGTGAAACTTTTATGAAATCAAAAGGTTGGTTATGACATCTTAGGGAATGGGGGAATGGTTGGTCAAAAGGGATAATGGCTGGGCAAGTGGAATAATGGTTGGGCAAGAGGAGTAATAGTTGGGCAAGAGGAGTAATAGTTGGGCAAGAGGGATAATAGTTGGGCAAGAGGGATAATGGTTGGGCAAGTGGGATAATGGTTGGCCAAGTGGGATAATGGTTGGGCTGGTGTTTTCCGTTAAGAGAGGTTGTTGATTTTAAGAGCTTGTCCTGGTGTTTTTGATGGAGCCTTCTTGGGGTGCGGGAAGCTGTTGGGTTGATGCACGATAAGCGTGATCTATTGCGGTTGTGTTCGTCGTATGGCATTGATGTGGGGGGCTTGAGATACGAAGTGGATACTCTCAGAAAAACAAGACATATGCTTTTACTGAAGACGAAAGCATTCAATATTTTATGTATCAAACGTTTTGCTTATCCAAAGAGTCTCATTGTTACACAGAGCTTTGGGCTAACAAGAGCTGTGGAATTTTGATACAATTTTAAGAGGGGCTGGTTTTTATAGGACAATGGTGCTTTTTCCCTTTAAGAGGAAAGTTGTTTGCTATTTTTGTTTTATGAGCGCAAAAGCTGGTTTGCTTAGAGAAATCTTAGCCGTAAAGCAGCCTCTCTTCGTTCTTTGATGAATAGGAATATGGAAAAAGCCTCAATTACATCGTTAAAGATTTGTATTCAGTGAGCCTTTTTTGGTGGGAAGAAACGGAAACAGTTTTTCCCTCTGTTGCTACCAAGCTTCTCTCAAACCTTTCGGTTAGGGTTTCGCCTTTTTTGTTTACTTTCTCCTGTGCTGCTTCTGGATTGGCTTTTAGATATTCCCCAAGACGTCTTCTTCCTTGCACGTGTTTGTATAAACGAGCTGGAAGATATGGATCTAATTTTTCAGCAGGTAAAGGCGTGTCTGGTTCACATAACACACCCTTAATATTATCTTTGTGTAGTCTTTCTAATTTTTGAGCTTCGAGATAAAGCTTTTTGGCAAGGCTTAAGCTGAACATCCCACATTCAGAGGAGCTTCGTTGAATATCCATTTCTACCATGGCAAAATGAATATTCGGAAATTGGTGATGTTCAATGGATTGTCGCGTCCTTAATGCAAGTAATGCGGGAAGCGTGTCACGCAGTGAGGTAGGTTCTAAAAATATCAGAGATGTTTTATTATCAATGGTTTGATGATCGACAACCGCAAAATGAATTCCCCTATCCTGTGCGTTAACGATCAGCTTAGAAGATTTTATGCCCTTTTCGAGCGTTTCTTTGAGTGCAAGGGCAAAGCCGTCAGGGGGGCTTGTAAGTTTGAGATTCATCTCTGGATATTTACGATTTGCTTGATCGACCAAGGCTGGCATCATGTACAGATCTAAAATATCATAATAATTTTTGATCCAACTGCCATCGGCATTATGCTTTTCTAAACCGGCAATAATATCTTTTAATTCCGCACGATTAAAAGGGGTGTTTTTTATTTTTTCAATGTTAAGCCGTTCTAAATGTGCAGTAAGAGTGTCTAATGATGCATTTGCATGCGCCCCTTCAGGTGCACTGGCCCCTTCTGGGGTTTGTGAGGAATGAGGTGGGGGAGAATCTTGTGGCTTCATAATTTTAGCCTCCATGTTGATGATCGATAGGTGATATTATTTCTTCAATTCTGGCTAAACAATGTTTTGAAAAACAAGCCTTTGCATCTTAAAAGGTGAGGCGATGAGAGCATAATGATGTCGTTTTCATATTTTTATGCGTGTATTGCTCATCATTGCTGTGATGTGTGATATTGGTATTTTATGGGGGGATTATTAGGGCGTTCTGTTGGGAGCCCGTAGTGAATACGGCTTGTTTTGAAAATCTCAAAATTATGGGGCTGTTGGTGATGCAAATTGGGTGATGCAAAAGAAAACAGTCAGAAAAGGACGAAAGATACCTTCAAACCGTAAAGTTTTAAACATTGTCGCGAAACACACTGTTTTATAACAGTCTATAATAATGCGAAAATTTTATGATGAAATCTGGACGCAGAAAACCCCTTACCGCACCTGTCATTAAATACGATTTTTCATATTCTGTCAACCGCAAAACGATTATTTTTCCTCCTTTATCGCGGGAAAAAATCTACAGAAAAAAGCTCATTCATTAGCTATGCAGCAAAATATCTTGTTTTAATGGAAAAGTTTTTGATGTGGCAAAAAACATTTTCTCCTTTGAGAAAGGCGTGGACAAGATGAAGGGAGAATTGTGGTTTTGAAATCCGTGGTATTTTATTGATGAAATTGGGAAGGCGGTGGTTGGATGGTGTTGTGGGGCAAAGCTTTAGGTGTTGGCGATTTGTGGGGGGATTGGGGTTGTGCTGGCTGTCGTATTAGCGGTGGTGTGATGTGGGGGGGGGTGGAGGGTTATCGGTGCAGTTGTTGATGAGGGAGGAGATTGTTGGTAGGGGCTTTTTCTTTCGTTTAAGGGATGATGCTTTTAATTTTGTCAAAGATCAACGGGTTGTTTTAATGATAAGCTATTGATTTATATTGAATATTTTATCGTTATTTATCTTGAATGAGAAACCCAGATTATGCTGAAATAAAAGCCATAGCTTTTGTCCGTCATAAGATCAGGAAAGCCATATAGAATTGTACAAGAAAAGACGTAAAATGACGATAATGAATTGTCTGAAGAGCTAAGGATGTCGCGATATTGGGTGAAGTGTATGATGAGGGTGGTTTGTTACAATGGGGGTAGAGGGAAGAATGTTGCTGTTTTTTAAAGAGGGGGCAATATTTATCCTGTCCATGCCGTGAAATATTGTCCTTTGAGGCATGGATTAAGTGAGGCACTGGTAGGTATAAGGTTAAGTCTCTTTGACAGTTGAAGTATTTTTTTAAAGGGCGTGGTGGATATTTTTAAGCTTGTCAATCCCATGAAATTTTATGAAAGGGCAAGCTCAGAGGTTCTCAAGAGCACCCTGCTAAAGGGGGGCTTTATAAAGGCGCTGGTTGGTTATAAAGAGGCATGTTATAAAAGGAGGGGGAGAATCTTTATCCTGTGAGGGGGAGGAAATGATGGGTGTTTTAGCCAAGGCTCTTTTGGGTAGAACTGTCAAAATGTTTATAAAGGGCATCAAGAATAATACGCAACGAACCAACAAGATTAGGTAGCGGTTGATCTTCTATAACAAGATAGTGTAATGCCGCATGAAAGTTGTGTTGACGATGTAGATATTGTGCTTCTTTAATCGCTTCTTGCATAGCTTCATAGTGTTCCGTTGCTCTTTGGACCCATTGCTTTTTTGCTTTCTCATCTGATGCGCTGTGCGTAAAACCATCATAATAACCGTTTGGTAAACCTTTTGCACATAAATAGTCGTTTCTAATTTGCAAGTATTGTTGCGCCGTGTCATATTGCTCTTTACTGATGCCTGATGAAGCCTCTTTATAGCCAAGCAAACAAAGACGCCCAATATAGGTTCCGACAAGCGGATTTTTCGCTTCTTCGAAGCTTAAACCAAAGTGTTTTGCACGCATTTCAATCGCAGATTGAAGCGCAGATTCGCTGGAATTTTGGGCACGTGAAATACAGCTATTGGGCTCTCGCTTTCCTGTTATTTTCGATCTACCGCGTTTTTTACGTATTTTCATGAACTTAACCATTTGAATGAAAAAGAAACTGTCTGTTGATGGGGGACAGTGATGTAAAAAGCACTTGGCGCAAATATTGGGGGGAGCAAATACTTAAAAGGGAGCAAATACTTAAAAGGGGGAAAATACTTAAAAGGGGGAAAATACTGGGGGAGTGAGCAAATACTGGGAAATATCAGCCGTTGCAGATCAAAAAACAAACGATACTAAAGGCGTTTTAAATGCAAAGAAAAGCAACGGTGTGGGGCGAAAAAATCATCTTTAAGGTGGTTTCTTACCTTTTTTATCTTATCCCTATCAGTCTTATCTTCCGCCCCTGTCATGCTTATTTTTTTATTGCTAGCGGATTATTTGCTTTTTAAATATTTCTTAACTGTTCTTGAGAGATTGAAGGAAAATTTTTGTCAAATGTGAATGAAAAAATAACAATGGATTTCAAGGGCATGTCATCGTCTTTCTAATAGGAAGTTTTTTTTAATGGGATTATTTGTCTCTTTTTTCACGAGCGCTTTGTGGAAATTTTTCAATTCCACTTTTGAAAGGTCATTGTTTTCTTAAGTTGGAAGCTTTTTATTTGGGTTCTCTTATTTTTTTGTTGTTGGGCGCTTTCCCAAGATATTTGATATACATCACGCTGTTAAGCATACTTTTATCCTTTATAGGAGATATGTTGTCTTCTGTTGAGTGGCAGAGAGCGGCAAAAAGCAAACCTCCGCATTCTATTATAATAGCATAAGATGCCCTATATTTTCAAATAAAATATCGTTTATCGGCTTAAAATAAACTGTGAATGATCTCGCTATTTTGTTTGGTGTATCCTTTGTAAGTATCCTTTATAGAGTATAAATTTTCCGTTTTAATGGATCTCATCATAAGACGAGGGGATGTCGTTTAAAGGACGGAATGCATTATCGAAAGAGGCTGTTTTTATAAGAAGAAAATGCCTTTATAAAAAGATGCTTTTATAAGAGATGCCTTGATGAATGTAGGGGCTATACAAATGTAGGGGCTGTGAGATATTTCATCTTTAATGAAGAATTTTTAAAATGAAGCCTTTTTGATTAAGAAGCTTTCAAATGAGGATTAAGGTTGTTTGTCGCACGTTTTTTATACTGGATAATCGATTGCTTGTTTGACTTTGTTTTGTGTTGCTTTTTAAAGAGTCATGTCTTAGGGCTCTCTTTTGCCCATTTTGCAAGGGTGCTCATGAAGGGTATAACGATAAAGTCCCCAATGAAATCCATATAAAGTTTGAATAATATAAAATCTATTGCACACTTCCATTTTTACGCTTGTAAAGAAGAAAGTCTATAGCATCACACATTTTGCCAGCTCTCATTGTTGAGACAGCCCTTGGCATTTGAGGCGCTTCCTTAGAGGCATTTATCATCCTTTCTTAATGTTTTACTCTATATGGCTCTTTCTGCTTGTAACGCACAAGAGACATGGTTTGGGTTGATTTAATATGGAATAGGTTTGGAATAAGACAATCCTACGGTATTTAGGGTTCTCATTTAATATGAAAAACAATAAATTGTTATAAATCAGCGTATTGTTTGTAAACTTTACACATCAGATATTTCTTAGATTGAATATTTTTGCTTGTTGAGTTTTGTGAAACATTGTCTTTTGAAGTGTGGGTAATAGATAAGAGGATACAATGGCATTTGTGCTTATAAGGTTTAGGGATTGTATGTTGTCACGTATGAGAAATTTTAAAAATAGACTTAAAGGGGCTTATAGCGCGTGTTTCATGGTGAAAAGAGTGCTAGATAAACCGGTTTTGCTGGTTGCATGTTCTCAAAGAGTGAGTGGGCATGTTAGAAGTGAGAAAATATCCGTATGATCGAAGATAAATCACAACACCAATCTGCCCATAAGGGAAATACGGCTTTTGCGTCACAGCCCGTGTTAAATCAGTGTGCGGTTTTCAAAAAATGGACGGCTCTCTCAAGAAAAGATTACGTCATCATTTTGTGTTTGGCTATCCTCTTGTTGGTGCTTTTTGCCGCGACTGTCTATATGAATCCTTTGGAGTTTTTTCACGTTATATCCAAAGAACAGTTTCAAGCACTGGGACAAATGGAACAAGGAGATCTTCGAAAAATGATTAAGGAGATCTTGAAACAGCCTTTTGAAAATAATCCTGCAATCGTGTTTTTGCGTGACGCGGGATGGAATAGTGTTTGGGCTTTTTTATGTCTCTTGCCGCAAATGATTTTTGGTGTTCTTGTGGTGTTCTTTCCACTCTTTTTTGTCTTTAACGCTATCTCTAAACGGGAGGTGAAGGAAATGATGAAGCTGTGGGATACATTGCCAGAGCAGCAACAGCTAGACAACCAATCTCTCAACAAAACACAATAGGGAAACAAGTGGCTGCTTCTTTTATAAGTACTTTTGTAATTTTGACCACAGTATGGTGGAGTACTGTCATGTTTCTCGGGGAGATCATGATACTTTTTTCTACTCTGATGACAATCTTGGTACTTTATTATTCTTTGATAAAACGGACAATATTGTTGTGTGGGATGCGGCGGAAATTAAAAAAGGGTGCATTACAGAATTTGGGGCATAATCAGAAAGTCAGCATAGGACAAAATACAGTTTTTGCAACAGAGCTCAGCTCCCTTTCTTTTAAAGAATCTTTGGAACTTTCAAGAAAAGATTATTGTATCATCTTTTTTCTAGCTTTCATTGTGATTGTGGTTTTCGCAGTTTTGCTCGCTTTTTTTGCTTTTTTTCCAAAATCTGTGATTTTTTTACACAATTATATGCCTCTATTGTTTAAGGTTGGCGTTTTTGGCATGCAGCTGCTGTTTTGGTTTTGTGCGTGTATTGTTGTCGCTTTACCTGTCATTTTAATCTTCCATAGTCTCCTTCATTATGGCGTGAAAAAAACAATAAAGAAATTAGAAATGGTTGCTTGAGAAGAGAATAAAAATGATGATTTCACATCAATGCGATAGGGGAAACACGTGACTATTGTTATAAAATTTTTGGCTTTTTTAGGGTTCACCATCATTGCCATTGTAATGTTTATGGTTATGATCCGGCTTCCTTACCGGTTGATCAAGCATATCAGGTTATCTTTTAAACTCTCTCAAGACTTGAAAAAGAGTACAACGCAAAAAAAGCAAGCCATACAACAATTGCGCAATGATCTGGGAGAAATGAAAAGACACAATCTCGCACATAAAACCCTTGATGCGACAATGCGCTTTCTTAACTTCAAAGAATTTCTGCCTCTTTCTTCGAAAGAATGTAAAATAATCTTTTTTATCTTTATCCTCTTTACTGTTTTGCAATCTGCTTTCTTTGTCGCAAATTTGGTATGGTGGAAGAGCGATATGGTCGGCGTTATCATGCAGCTGTTGAGCATTCTATGGTTTGGGCTTCTTCTCTTTTTTCCGATCATTGGGATCATGTGTATAAAATTAACGAGAAAATTGAACAAAAAACTTCAACAATTGAAAGAAGCAATACAACAACGCGATCAGGCAATTCGTATGAAGAATGGGCGTGGAGGATAAAATGACCAGTAGTCTTATAACATTAATGGCCTTTTCTTTCCTGTTCTTTATGGTCTTAAATGTTTTATTGTGGGTGCCAATCGTTGTCATTTATTACCTGTTTATCAAGCGTGCGCGGCTTTATTGTCGCGTGAAAAAGGAACTGAAATGCGTGCTGAATGAACGCGATATTGCCTTAAAACAGATCTCTCAAAAATAAAAAACAGCTTTCTCTTGTTTGGCAAGACTATAAAAAAATATGCTATCTTTCTACGGTCATAGTGACAGCTCCAACGGTTATAACTGTTGTCGTTAAGATATGGAGAGGGAAGGACTTTTTTTCTCTTGTCGTATTCGAGCCGCTGGCATGGATGTTTGCCTGTACTTTTTTATTCTTACCGATTGTTTTTATTATGCGTTTTATCGTGACCCGTCAGTTGAACAAAATGATACGGCAATTAGAAGAAGAGCTTGAGCAGAAAGGAGCTCTCCCGTCATATTATACGATGTGAGTGAGGGGAAAAAGTGAAGAGAGGCTTTTGTTGAGCCTTGCTTTTGACTTGTTCATTAAGGAGCATGGGGGACACTTCTCGTTTTATGCTTTTTTATATTTGTGTCGTGTTTTTAAAAGAATTGAGGCTCTTGCTTGAGTTGAAGCTTTTGTTTGAGTGGGGCTTTTGCTTGAGTGGGATTCTTGCTTGAGTGCTGAGGGGAAAGTGAAGAGGGGCTGCTCTTGGGTTTCACTTGCTGTTTCTGTTCTCTTTAAGAGAGAAAATCTTGTAACTTATTTTCTTTTTATCAAGCATAAAAATGTGTTTTACCAAGCGATATTGAGAGCGAAAAATCTATACTTAAAGCAAAAGATATTCTGGTGTTTGGGGAAGAAGAGCCCATTTTCTTGCAGGTGGAGAGGTAAGACGCATAGAGAAGACGCGCCAAAAGCACACGTTTTGCTCCATAGCAAGTGTAACAGTGCTTTTAAAGGGCCTGGGGTAGAGGGGGAAAATTGAAAGAAAAGAGGGACATCTATTTATTTACGAGACCGCTAAGGACAGTTTCTCATCTCTGGATGAAAAAGGTTTTGTGCAATTTGGTTATGGAATTGTGAGAGACGCTGGTATCCATGCGGCGGCTTGCCAAATAATTAATCCTTATCATTTTAGGGCTTTATCATTTTGGGGGGACCAGATTGACAACGAGGCATTGAGGCAAAGGGGTGGATTTTAAGGCAAAGAGATTGAAAATTTTTGAGGAAAAGGTAAGCGTAAGGCGTTTACGTCGTGCACTTGAGGAAGCTTGAGATAAGGGCAATGAATGAGGTTGATTTGGGACTGAGGTTGATCTTGTCTGCGTGCTTGGCTTTCAATAGAACACCCTTCCTTGGGAAAAGGGGTGTTTTGGCTTGTAAGCGCGCATGTATAAGCGCGTATAGGGCAAATGAATAAAATACGTAGAGGGGATTTATAGTACTTGCATTACTCTGAGAAGGGTGCTAAGCGAATTTACCGCGCTGGTGGCGTGCTATCAAATATTGAAGAGTGGGAATTTTAGAAGTGGGGGAGTATCCGTATGATCGAAGATAAATCACAACACCAATCTGCCCATAAGGGAGATAAGGCTTTTGTATCGCAGCCAGTGTTGGATCAATCGGCAACTTTCAAAAAATGGATGATGCTTTCAACAGGCGATTATATCATCATTTGTTGTTTGGCTATCCTCTTGTTGGTGCTTTTTTCCGCGTCTGCCTATATGAGCCCTTTGGAATTTTTTCACGTTATATCCAAAGAACAGCTCCAAGCACTGGGACAAATGAAACAAGAAAGTCTTCAGGAAAGACTTCAGGAAAGTCTTAAACACCCTTTCCAAAATCCTATAATTCAGCATGTTCTTGATGCGGGGTGGAATAGTGTTTGGGCTTTTTTATGTTTCTTACCGCAAATAATTTTTGGCGTTCTTTTTGGTTTTTGTCCGCTCTTTTTTGTCTTTAACGCCGTATTTAAACGGGATGTGAAGGAAATGATGCTACAATGGGAAACCTTGCCAGAGCAGCAACAGCTAGACAACCAATCTCTTAACAGAAGACAATAGGGGGAAAAGTGAGTGCTTCTTTAATCATTGGAATGTTGATTGCCGTAGGAACGGCAATTTTTATTTGTTCTGCAATTTTTATGGTATTCCTTTCTACCGTGGTGACAATCGTTGCACTTTATTATTCGTTGATAAAACGGACAATCTTGTTATTGGTGACGCAGCGAAAATTAAAAAAGGGTGCAGCGCAGAATTTAGGGCATTATCAGGTAGAGGGTAGAGGACAGAGGACAGTTCTTGCAACACAGTTGCGTGCCTTTTCTTTTCAAGAATCTTTGCTTCTCTCAAAAAAAGATTATTTTATGATCTTTTCTATCGCCTTCGTTATGGTTGCACTTTGCACAGGTTTTGTCGTTTTTTCAGCTTTTCTTCCAAAATCTGCGGTTTTTTTGCACAATTACGTGCCTATGATAGTGCTTCACATTATTGATTTTGTCATGCGACTGCTGTTTTGGGTCTGGACATGTATTGTTGTTTCTTTACCTGTCATTTTAATTCTCCATAGTCTCCTTCAGTATGGCGTGCAAGAAACAGTAAAGGAATTAGAAACATTTGTTTGAGCAGAGAATAAAAATGATGATTTCACATCAATGCGATAGGGAAAAAAAGGGAGCATTATGATGCAGCATTTGGTTTTTTTAGGGTTCATTATCATTGCCATTTTAATGGTTATGGTTATGGTCAGGTTTCCTTACCTGTTGATCAAATATATCAGGTTATCTTTTAAACTCGCTCAAGGCTTGAAAAAGAGTACGACGCAACAAAAGCAAGCCATACAACAACTGCGCAATGATCTGGGAGAAATGAAAAGACACAATCTCGCCCATAAGACCCTTGATGCGAAAATGCGCTTTCTTAACTTCAAAGAATCTCTGCCTTTTTATTCAAAAGAATGTAAAATAATCTTTTTTATCCTTATTCTCTTTTCTGTTTTGCAATCTGCTTTCTCTATCGCAAATTTTGTATGGTGGAAAAATGATAGTGTTGCCTTTATCATGCAGCTGTTGAGCCTTATATGGTTAGGGATTCTTCTCTTTTCTCCGATCATTGGGATCATGTGCATGAAGTTAACGAGAAAATTGAACAAAATACTTCCACAATTGGAAGAAGCGATACAACAACGCGATCAGGCAATTCGTATGCAGAATGTGGTAGGGGGACAAAATGACGAGTAGTCTTATAACATTAATAGCCATTTCTTTCCTGTGTTTTACGCTCTTAGGTGTTTTAATATGGGCGCCAATCGTTGTCATTTATTACCTGTTTATCAAGCGTGCGCGGCTTTATTGTCGCGTGAAAAAGGAACTGAAATGCGTGCTGAATGAACGCGATATCGCCTTAAGACAGATCTCCCCAAAATAAAAAGCAGCAGAATGTTTGATAAAAAACAGCTTTCTCTTGTTTGGCAAGACTATAAAAAAATATTCTATCTTTCTACGGTCATGGCGACTGCTCCAATAGTTATAACTGTTGTCGTTAAGATATGGAGAGGGCAGGACTTTGTTTCTCTTGTCGTATTCGAGCCGCTGGCATGGATGCTTGCCTGTACTTTTTTATTCTTACCGATTGTTTTTATTATGCGTTTTATCGTGACCCGTCAGTTGAACAAAATGATACGGCAATTAGAAGAAGAGGTTGAGCAGAAAGGAGCTCCCGTCATATTATACGATGTGAGTGAGGGGAAAGTGAGCAAGGGAAAAGTGAGCGAGAGGAAAGTGAGCAAGGGGAAAATGAGCGAGGGAAAGTGAGCGAGGGAAAGTGAGCGAGGGAAAGTGAGCGAGGGAAAGTGAGCGAGGGGAAAAAGTGAAGAGAGGCTTTTGTTGAGCCTTGCTTTTGACTTGTTCATTAAGGTGCATGGGTGTACTTCTCGTTTTATGCTTTTTTATATTTGTGTCGTGTTTTTAAAAGAATTGAGGCTTTTGTTTGAGTGGGGCTTTTGCTTGAGTAGGATTCTTGCTTGAGTGCTGAGGGGAAAGTGAAGAGAGGCTGCTCTTGGACTTTACTTGCTGTTTCTGTTCTCTTTAAGAGAGAAAATCTTGTAATTTATTTTCTTTTTATCAAGCATAAAAATGTGTCTTACCAAGCGATATTGAGAGCGAAAAATCTATACTTAAAGCAAAAGATATTCTGGTGTTTGGGGAAGAAGAGCCCATTTTCTTGCAGGTGGAGAGGCAAGACGCATAGAGAAGGTGAGCCAAAAGCACACGTTTTGCTCCATGGAAAGTGTAACAGTGCTTTTAAAAAGCTTGGGGTGGAGGGGAAAAATTGAAAGAAAAGAGGGACATCTATTTATTTACGAGACCGTTATTTATTTACGAGACCGTGAAGGACAGTTTCTCTCTCTGGATGAAAAAGGTTTTGTGCAATTTGGTTATGGAATTGTGAGAGCGCTGGTATTCATGCGGCGGCTTGCCAAATAATTAATCCTTATCATTTTAGGGCTTTATCATTTTGGGGGGGGACAGATTGACAACGAGGCATTGAGGCAAAGGGGTGGATTTTAAGGCAAAGGGATTGAAATTTTTTGAGGAAGAGGTAAGCGTAAGGCATTTATGCTGTGTACTTGAGGAAGTTTTTGATGAGGGCAATGAATGAGGTTGATCTGGGACTGAGGTTGATCTTGTCTGCGTGCTTGGCTTTCAATAGAGCACCCTTCCTTGGGGAAAGGAAATTGTGCTATCTCTCAAGTGGCTTCTTCTTTACTTGCACACCCTTGTGGTTTTGACATTGCTTGGTGATGTTAACATTTGGCAGCTTTCTCATAAAAGCTTTATGGAAGGTGAAAGTTTGGGCTTTGAAAAAAATATCGAAAAAATCAATTTGGGCCGGTTTTGTTGATGATTTTAATCGTCATAAAGACAAAGCAACCTCGTTACGATTTTCTTGCACTCGTTTGCTTCTTCTTTGGAAAGCAGCTTATCTTCCTGAAAATAAAAAGAGCACTTAGAATTTTAGAGTCAGAGACCCAAATTTGTGCAATAGAAGAAGATATTTTATGAAAATTTGATCGAGGAGAAAAGAGAAGCCTTAAGATAATAGGGGTACACTGTGAGTGATGAAAACATGATGTTTGAAGTTGATGAAAAAAAAGGCATCCCTGATATTGTCTTTATAAAAGATGAGGGATACAAACGCTTGATATTGATGAGCTCTCATTCATTGTGAGGACGAAAGCTTCGGTTCATGAAAATGGCTTAGAAATTGAAACAAATGAGGGATAAAAAATGAGGGGCAATGGAAAAAATTCACCATTGGATAAAGAACCACGGTCTTTTTCGCTGGAAGAAGCGTTTTTGACAAGTAAAAATTATAAAGTCATTTTTTTCATTGCTTTCATTGTGGCAGCTTTTATAATGGCATTCTTTATGTTTTTTAAGTGGGATTTGACAGGGTGGTGGAATTATATCCTGTTCATTTTAACATTAATATTGGTTTTTATATCAGCGCTTCTTTTTGTACTCATTCCTGTTGCCTTTGTGGTCCGTATCATCTTTACGCGTTTGTTGAAAAAAAAGATCGAGCAGTTGGATCAAGAAATCTGGCAGCGAAGAAAAACGGCTTACCAACAAAACCGCGCGTGAAGGGAGGGCAGAAAATGAATACTGGTCTTTATATATTCTCATGCGTTGTAGGAGAGACCTTCTCTTCGTGCGATGTTTGAAGGTGATGGAAAAAAATGCACCCTTGATATTGTCTTTATAAAAGATGAAGGATACAAGCGCTTGATATTGATGAACCCTCATTCATTGTGAGGACGAAAGCTTCGGTTCATGAAAATGGCTTAAAAATTGAAACAAATGAGGGATAAAAAATGAGGGGCAATGGAAAAAATTCACCATTGGATAAAGAACCACGGACTTTTGCGCTTGAAGAAGCGTTTTTGACAAGCAAAAATTATAAAGTCATTTTTTTCATTGCTTTCATTGTGGCAGCTTTAAGAACGGCTCTCTTCATACCAATGTGGCTTGAGTGGAAGTTGGCGGGATGGGAAGGGGATGTCATAACAGTTCTCTTTTGCATCGTGCAGGTTATATTAGATTTAATTTTTGTACTCATTCCTGTTGCCTTTGTGGTCCGTATCATCTTTACGCGTTTGTTGAAAAAAAAGATCGAGCAGTTGGATCAAGAAATCTGGCAGCGAAGAAAAACGGCTTACCAACAAAACCGCGCGTGAAGGGAGGGCAGAAAATGAATACTGGTCTTTATATATTCTCATGCGTTGTAGGAGAGACCTTCTCTTCGTGCGATGTTTGAAGGTGATGGAAAAAAATGCACCCTTGATATTGTCTTTATAAAAGATGAAGGATACAAGCGCTTGATATTGATGAACCCTCATTCATTGTGAGGACGAAAGCTTCGGTTCATGAAAATGGCTTAAAAATTGAAACAAATGAGGGATAAAAAATGAGGGGCAATGGAAAAAATTCACCATTGGATAAAGAACCACGGACTTTTGCGCTTGAAGAAGCGTTTCTGACACGCAAAAATTATAAAGTCATCTTTTGTATTGCTTTCATTGTGGCAGCTTTAAGAATGGCTCTTCGCTTCGTACCCATGTTGCTTGGGTGGAAGTTGGCGGAGTGGGAAGGGGATGTCGTGGCAGCTCTCTCGTTAATTATGGAGCTTATATCATGGTTTATTTTTTTGTTCATCCCTGTTGCCTTTGTGGTTCGTATCATTTTCACGGTTCTGTTGAAAGAAAAGATCGATATGTTGGAGCAAGCAATCTGGAAGCGGAGAAAAACCGCTTCTCAACAAAACAGCGCATGAAGGGGCGGGGAAAATGATAGATATTAAAATAATGGATATTGTTGTTGTACTCTCGTGGGGTGTGGGCTTGACGCTTTTCACGCTGCTTTCTGCCGTGGTCATGATGTTTATTTGGGCATTGTATTACTCTACTTTCAAGCGGGTGAGGCTGTATTGCCAAGTGACAAAAGAATTAAGCCGCGTGCTTGAACAACCTGTCGTTTTTGAGCCGTCTAGTGGGGAAATGCCGATGATTAAGCCGTTATCTGAGGAAAAAGAGTTTTCTCTTTCTGATGAGGAAATCTTAACGATGGAAAGTGCAACGGCGCTTTTAAAGAGTTTGGGGTGGAAGGTGGAAATTGAAGGAAAAGGAGATCATTTGGCCACCTATTATTTACCAGATCGTGAAGTGCAGTTTCTTTATAATGCTGAGAAGGGGTATCCGCGATTTGATTGTGCAATTGCAGTGGTTTCTGGTATCCATGCGGCGGCTTGCCAAACGATAGACCCTTATAATTCTGGAGGCTTGGTTGCTCTTGAATTGAGTTTTGATGTGAAGGGGTTGGAAATTTTTGAAGAAAAGGTAAGCGTTGGATGTTTACGTCGTGCACTCGAGAAAGCTTTAGATGAGGCAATGACTGAGGTTGATCTTGGCAAGATGCTTCACTCTCAATATAGAATCCTGCCTTGGGAAAACAAAACGGTGGTCCCTCGGTTGGCTTCTTATTCCCTGCGTTATCTTGCGGCTCTGGCTTTGATGGGCGATGTTGAAACCTTACACTCTTATCACAAAAGCTTTATGGAAGGTGAGAAGCTGGGCTTTGAAACAAGCATCGAAGAGGAGCATCTGGAACGCGCAATGGTGATTGCTCAAGCGGTAGAAAAGACAAAGCAACCCAGTTACGATTTGCTTCAACAGGCGGCAAAGAATTTTTCCATGGAGGTGGAAAGCTATGAATGTTTTAGAGCTACAGATCCCAATTTGTGCAATAGAAGAAGAGATTCTTATGAAAATTTGATCGAGGAAAAAAGAGAAGAATTAAGGCAACAGGGATATTTTGTTTACGAAAAGGACGCGATTTGTGAAGTTGATGGAAAAAACTATCGTCCTCATATTCTTTACATAAAGGATGGGGAGTTAGAATATATGGATGTAGAAATTAGGGTTGAGGAAAAAAATTATTGAGAAAAATAAAGAGTTTAGATAAATTAAAAAGAGCTTAAACCTAAAAATAGAGCGTAAAAGCAGAGGGGAACAATGCAGGAGAAAAAAGCAACATTTGAAGAGTCTTTCTTTTCATTTAGAAAATTTATGGTGTCTTCAGTGGAAAGGCGTAAAGGGGTGGGACGGTGTAAAATAATAGGGCACCGCTTTTTTATCATGTTTTGTACATGCCTTATCATGATGGCTTTAGAAGTTCCTGCGGGTGCAAAGTCTCTGGTACAGCCGTTGCAATGGACAAGATGGGAAGGAATTGGTTCTCTTATTTTTCTCTTACCAGTGTTGATATGGTTTTGTCTTCTCACACCCCTTCCTATTTTGTGGGGCATTTGTCGTTTTAAAGAGCGTAAATTGGAAAAAATAAAGAAAAAACTAAAAGAAAAAATAAAGCAGCAAGAGATTAATCAATGAGGTTATACGCATGAGGAGTGAGGCCGCGGTTTTTGTTTTGTTTCTGCCGATTGGATGTTTTCTTCTAAATGCAGTTACAGTTTTTGCCATTTTTGTGAATATGATTATTGTGGCGCCTTATTATTCTTTAATAAAGCGTTTGAGGCTCTATTACAGAGTGAAAAAACAAAGACGTTTGATGAAAGAACATCCACAGCGTTTTTGTTTCTTTGAAAAAAGCGGAAAAGAAAAAGAGAGAGTGCCGCAAAACTTAGCACTAGAAACAAAGATAAGTTCCTATTCGTTAAAAAAATGGCTCGCTTTTTCACGCAAAGATTATATCCTCCACGCATGCCTCTCTTTCATCATTATATTTTTCAAAGCTTATGTCTATGTGATTTTCTTTAAAGGGATAGATGAGATAGATGAGAGCAGATTTGAATATTTTGCCATTCTCTTGCTTTTCTGGTTTTTTTTATCGGTATGTATTTTTGCAACGATCCCTGTTGTTGTGATCCTTCGTGAAATTTTAACTCATCGATTGAAAAAGAAGATTCAGCAATTGGAAGAAGTGACTGAAGCAACCCAATCAATCAATTTATAAAGAGAAGGGAATAAAATGCATTACGCAATGGCGGCAGCTTACACGCTGATTTTGATCATTCTGCTGGGGGGTATTTTTGATTTTTTCTTAACAATACCCATTGTGGCACTGTATATTTCTTTTATCAAGCGTTTGATCTCGTATTACAAGGTTACCAAACAATTAAATGCAGCGCTGAAAAAGCGCATGTAGTGCTCGTGTCATGGGGGAGGCGTAAGTTTTAGATCATGCCATTGCTTCATGGCTTGGGGAGGAGGGCATCGATTGTTTTTCTCATTTTACGCTGATCTCTGGGGGAATGGGGTAATGGAGGAATGGAGGGGGTTTGGGGGAAAAGGGCTGATGATGGCAATGAATAGGCTGGTGATAGGTTTGTAATAGGCTTGTATAGGCTTTAATGGGGCGGTTTATCGGCAGTTTGCTTGTTTTCTGTGAATTTGCAAAATCGTAAAAACGTGGAACTGTAAAAGGGTGTGTGGTTGCTCAAGAGCTGTGACGGTTGTGGGGCGGTTGGGGAGAAGAGGGTGCCAATGGGGGAATGGAGGGCATTGGGGGAAAAGGGCTGATGGCAATGAATAGGCTGATGATAGGTTTGTAATAGGCTTGTATAGGCTTTAATGGGGCGGTTTATCGGCAGTTTTGTTGTTTTCTGTGAATTTGCAAAATCGTAAAAACGTGTAACTGTAATAGGGGGTGTGGTTGGTCAAGAGCCGTGATGGTTGTGGGGAGGATATGGGGTAAAGAGGGTGCCAATGGAGGCGTAAAGGTTGGATTGTGCAATGCGTCAAAATTGGAATGGGGGAATGGGGGAATGTGGGAATGGAGGGCGTTGGGGGAAAAGGGCTGATGGCAATGAATAGGCTGGTGATAGGTTTGTAATAGGCTTGTATAGGCTTTAATGGGGCGGTTTATCGGCAGTTTGCTTGTTTTCTGTAAATTTTCAAAATCGTAAAAACGTGAAACTGTAAAATGGTGTGTGATTGGTCAAGAGCCGTGAGGGTTGTGGGGCGGTTGGGGAGAAAAGGTGCCAATGGAGGATGGTTGGATTGTGAAATGCGTCAAAATTGGAATGTGGGAAGTGGGAATGGAGGGCGTTGGGGGAATGTGGGAATGGAGGGCGTTGGGGGAAAAGGGTTGATGGCAATGAATAGGCTGGTGATAGGTTTGTAATAGGCTGATGATAGGCTTTAATGGGGCGGTTTATCGGAAGTTTGTTATTTTCTGTGAATTTGCAAAATCGTAAAAACGTGGAACTGTAAAAAGGTGTGTGGTTGCTCAAGAGCCGTGATGGTTGTGGGGAGGATATGGGGAGAAGAGGGTGCCAATGGAGGTGTAAAGGTTGGATTGTGCAATGTGTCATTGGAATGGGGGATTGGGGAATTGGGGTAATGGAGGGCGTTGGGGGAAAAGGGAAGTGTGTGTGGAATGGTGTTGAAAAGATAAGGAAAATAAAGTGCGCGTGTGGCACTGTATATTTCTTTATCAAGCGTTTGATCTCTTATTACAAGGTTACCAAACAATTAAACGCAGCGCTGAAAAAGCGCATGTAGTGCTCGTGTCATGGGGGAGGCGTAAGTTTTAGATCATGCCATTTCTTCACGGCTTGGGAGGAGGGCATCGATTGTTTTTCTCATTTTACGCTGATCTCTGGGGGAAAAGGGCTGTTGGCAATGAATAGGCTGATGATAGGTTTGTAATAGGCTTGTATAGGCTTTAATGGGGCGGTTTATCGGCAGTTTTGTTGTTTTCTGTGAATTTGCAAAATCGTAAAAACGTGGAACTGTAAAAAGGTGTGTGGTTGGTCAAGAGCTGTGATGGTTGTGAGAGGGGGATAAGCCCGTGTGAGAAGGGTTAGAAAAACATTTGGTTTTGGAGCTGTTGATATAGGCATGCTGTTTAGAGGCGTAAGGGAGGGGGATTGTTCGTTCTCAAAGCCTATGATGTAAGAGAGTATGGGCTATTCAAGAGGGTGTTCGGGTATGGATAGAGATTGAAGGGGCACTGCTTCTTTGCAAAGCCATAGGTGTTGCTCATAAGTTTTGTTTATTCATATGGTTTTTTATGGCATCCAGTACCTGTTGGCTTATCTCCTTATGGGTCAGCCATCGTAAACCTTTGGGCGTTGTTTTTTGTCCTAATTGAATGGGGATAAAATCAACCTTGTTTTTGCGCGCGCACTCGAGGATCATTTGATCATGCATGTTGGAACCAAAAATATGAAGAATACATGGCGGTTTAGGCAAAAGAGCCAACTGCTCAATTAATGCGCAAGAAAATGCATAGGCGGGCGAATGAATCCATAATATGCAATATTTTAGATCATGCCATTGCTTCACAGCTTCTAAAAATTGCGCCTTTGATGCCGCACAATCATAATCCAACGACACGCACAACTGTTTGTTGTGCAATGCCTCAAGCTGGACTTTATGGGAAAGAAAGCGTGCAGCAATAATCACTTCTTGCGGCTTTAGTGATTGATACAAAGGGGCAAGCATCCCTGTGCCCCCTACCACTAAATAACGATAGTGCGCATCCTTTTTTTTCATGCCCCCTCCCTTATTGCTTTAAATCCCACCTCTTTGCTTTAAAAATGTGTACATTTCATCAGCAAGTCTTTCACAACGGGTTTGTACCTCTTCACTTATAACTTTCCAAGTACGACCTTCATCGTCTGAGGAAAAATCTTCGTTGGAGGAGGCGATTTGACATTGGAGTGTGTAACCATAAAGCGTGTGCACCACCGGCACTAAATGTTCACACGGTTGTGCGCATTTTTTGGCCGTACTCCCATGAGAGATAAGTCCAACAGGTTTATTTAAAAAGGCATTATAGCTCAAATTATCAAGAGCATTTTTTAAAACACCCGAATAAGATCCTTGATAAACAGGGCTTGCTAGAATAACGCCATCAGCCGCGGCAATGGTTTTGACAAACTCACGGACCGCAGCACTTGGATTAGCCTCTACCTGCTGATGATAATCGGGATCTGTCATCGGCAAGGGCTGTTCACGCAAATCAACCCAATGAAGTGATGCACCCCGCTTTATGAGGCAATCCGCTAAATAACTGGCTAAAGTTCTTGTTAAGGAAGGTTGACGCACAGACCCCAAAATAATTGCTATATTCAACAGGATTCTCCTTTATCTTTTCCCCACAAGCCTATAACGCAAGGCTTATAAAGAAGTGTGAGTAAAATGGCGCGTATCAATGCTGTTTATAAAGAGCAATTGTAATGATATCGCATCATCATAGAATCAGTCCATGCTAACAAGATTGTTGACAAAACAACACCTCAAACTTGCAAGGGAATGTTAGTGCTTTCATTAATATTAAAATGCTTGATCTCAAAAGTAGCGGCTGTTTCTCTGTCTTAGAAGCGCTTTGATGAATATATTCTGAGCTATTGGCTTGCAAGATCCCCAATGAAAAAAGGAATATATCGTCATATTTTGAATGATCATTGATCCTTTTTAATTGGAATAAGAAAGTTGTAAGATTTTCTCATTTCAAATGCTCTTATTGCGCGATCATTTGCAAATCAATGGAAGTTCCTTTTTTCATGTCTTAAGTGGGGGGCGGAAAACAATGGAGAAAAGAATAAAAATGCTTCGATCTTTTCAAGAGATAAGGGCTATCGTAGAGGCTAGATAGGGCTGTTGTAGGGGGCGGGCGGTATGGCTGTTTTTTGGGCAGGGCGGTATGGCTGTTGTAAGGGGGCGGGCGGTATGGCTGTTGTAGGGGGCGGGCGGTATGGCTGTTTGTAGGGGCAGAGTGGTATGGCTGTTTGTAGGGGGCAGCGGTATGGCTGTTTGTAGGGGCAAGCGGGTATGGTTGTTGTAGGGGGCAGCGGTATGGCTGTTTTTTGGGCAGGGGTGGGGTTGTCGTAGGAGCCTTAGGCTAATGGGGTTGTCCGTGTTGAGGAACGAGTTATGGCGTAGCTTGTTGCAAGGGAGGGTAAGGCTATTGTAGAGGCCGCAGGGGGCGTATATGAATGGCGCCGGATTACATTTTTTATTGAAACAATAGGGGTGATAGAGTTTATAGTAAGGGGATATATTCATGGGGGCGCTATTGTTATCCTCTTCATGGGGGCTATTCATGAAATGGGGGTGGTGCGCGTTGGTTTGGAAGTGTTGAGAGATTTCTTTAAAACAAGCACGTGAATTGGCAAAACTATTGGCAACATAAATATGCAATACGAGTATTTTCTGGGGTGTTCTATTTGACGACAATGGATGCAATTGTGCTTTGAGAGATTATGCGTATCCTTATAAAGTTAGGGACAAACAGTTGTATAAAAGGGAAGAGCAAATGAAGGGGGAAAATTCCACATTTTATAACAAACGGTGCTCTCTTTTTTTTGGAAAATCATTTCGTTCTTATAAAGATCATATGATTATTTGTCTTATTTCTATCCTTGTTGGGATAGGTTATAAAGCTCTTTTGATCCCATTAGAAGCCAAGTGGTCGTTGAGTGTATCGCAGGATAGCACTCTTTTAGCGCTTTTTGTGCTACGTGAAGTCATCATGGTTGTTGTTGTTGCCTCGATGCCTGTTTTATTGGTGCTTTATCTCATCTTAACGTATTTGTTGAAAAAAAGGATTCAGAATTTAGAAGAGGCTATCCAGCAACGGGGTCACACAATCGATCAACAAAATAATCCAGTAAAAAAGGATAGAGAAAAAATAAGCTGTTTTTTTATCGTATACTTTTGGTTGATATTTCTGCTAAACGTCTTTTTTCCTGCGGGTGTTGTCATGCTCATTTTAGAATTTTATTATTTTGTTTTCAAGCAGGTGAGAACGTATTGTAGAGTGAAACGGGAATTAAAACGCATAAGATAAAGAGAGTGACAAGGCGCTTTTGTCGCTATCGTAAGGGGGGAGAGGCAATGTTTGGAAGCTCGTGACACAAGAAGAGGGGATGGTTGGAAAATTATCAGGCAAAGAGGAGAGCCTATTTTCGTTTGTAATGAGGAGGATGCTCTTAATCATTTGGAAGAGCAACCACGCTTTTAGAAAATTGGGGTCTTTTGTTGAAAATAAGGGAAACACTATGCATCGCACTTTTCGTGGTTCTTAAAAGAGCGGGCATGAAATAAAGAAATGCGTTTTTCATAAAAAGGAAGAGCAATGAAGGGGAAAAATTCAGCATTTTATTCAGCATTTTATAATGAACTACGCTATTTTTTCGAAAAAAGTGTTTTTTCTGAGGAAGAGCGTGTTGTCATTTGTTTTCTCTCACTCATTATTGAGCTATGGAACAGGATTTTCTTTCTTGAGCTGTGGAACAGGATTCTCTCTCTCTCATCCTTGGATAGCAAAGAGTACAGCATTTTTTCTCTTGAGCTGTGGAACAAGATTTTCTTTCTCCTATCCTTGGGTAGCAATGGGGAACGGACAGGGTGGTGGGATACACCTCTTTTTCTCTCTCTGTATGCGTTTTGGAAAGTTATTATAGTGTGTGTTTTGGTCTTATTCCCAGTTATGTTGATACTCTACATCACATTGTGGTTTTTGTTGAGAAAAAATACTCAAAAATTGAAAGAAATAAACCAGCAACGGGGTAAAATAACCGATCAAAAGGATCGATATAAAAAAGGCGATAGAGAAAAAAGGGGTGATATTCTTGTCATGATATTTGTTTTCGTGCTTATGTGTGTGACATTGGTGGTTGCTTGTATTCCCATGATGATTTTAGAACTTTATTATGGTGTCTTTAAGCAGGTGAGAACGTATCGTAGAATGAGACGGCTACTAAAACGCGTAAGATAAAGAGAGTGACAAGGCGCTTTTGTCGCTATCGTAAGGGGGGAGAGGCAATGTTTGGAAGCTCGTGACACAAGAAGAGGGGAGGATGAATGGTTGGAAAATCATCAGGCAAAGAGGAGAGCCTATTTTCGTTTGTAATGAGGAGGATGCTCTTAATCATTGGGAAGAGTAACCGCGCTTTTAGAAAGTTGGGGGGTTTTATTAAAAATAAGGAAAGCGCCATGCATCGCACTTTTCGTGGTTCTTAAAAAAGCGGGCATGAGATAAAGAAATGCATTTTTCATAAAAAAAGGAAGAGCAATGAAGGGGAAAAATTCAGCATTTTATTCAGCATTTTATAATGAACTACGCTATTTTTCTGGGAAAGATTATTTTTCTGTGCGAGAGTGTGTTGTCATTTGGTTCCTCTCGCTCATTATTGAGTTGTGCAACAGGATTTTATTTTTCCCATCCTTGGGTAGCCAAGAGAACTTGACAGGGTGGCAGGATACACCCCTTTTTCTCTCTCTGTATGCGTTTTGGCAAGTTATTACAGTGTGTGTTTGGGTCTTGTTTCCAGTTCTGTACATACTCTTCATAACATTGTGGCTTTTGTTGAGAAAAAATACTCAAAAATTGAAAGAAATAAACCTGCAACGGGGTAAAATAACCGATCAAAAGGATTGGTATAAAAAAGGCGATAGAGAAAAATGGAGTGATATTCTTGTTACAATATTCGGTCTCGTGCTTCTGTTCGTGACACTGTGGGTTGCTTGTATTCCTATGATGATTTTACAACTTTATTATGGTGTCTTTAAGCAGGTGAGAACGTATCGCTGTTTAAGAAAAGAACTGAAAAACGTCTTGCAAGAACAGGATACAGCGCTTGAGAAGTCATGAGAGGGAAAAAATAATGAAGAAATTATGAGAGATTCAGCCTTTATAGGGATTGCTCTCTATACCATTTTGCCTTTGATATGTTTTGGTGTTTTTTATGGGGTGTCCGTAAAACATTGCTTTAAAGGAGCAGTGTTGGGTGGCATTGAGTGGAAGAAAAGCCGATTATGGATCAGTGTTGATTAAAGGGAATAAGAGCCCGTGGGGTTTAGAGCCTAGAGTGAGCGCTTGGGACTTACTTTATCGTTTGAGGCGTGAGGAAGGAACGGTTTTGCTCGTAGGGGCGCGCGGTATATGGGTTGTTTTCGTATTTTTATGAGCCTTGTTCATTCAAGCTTTGAAATGAATCCTATTGAAGTGGGG
Organism: Bartonella sp. AP65SXKL; assembly: GCF_042195725.1. Classification (NCBI taxonomy): domain Bacteria; kingdom Pseudomonadati; phylum Pseudomonadota; class Alphaproteobacteria; order Hyphomicrobiales; family Bartonellaceae; genus Bartonella; species Bartonella sp. AP65SXKL. The sequence continues at coordinate 99,292 of NZ_JBHIOW010000005.1, read as the reverse complement.
ATGCAGGGTCATTTTCTTGAAAATAGGAGAATTTTTAGGAAGAAAAAGCTGAATTGTGACTATTGTTTATAGATTAGTACGGTTTGAAAATCTTTATTGTTTGCAATGTGAGGAAGGTAAGAGGGTAGCAAGGTAGCAGGAATATTATAGTTTTTATTATGACGTAAGCCATAACGACCTGTGTACTTTTCTTGATTTCGGTGATATTTGGGTTTTGCATCATCATAATGCGTAAATTGGAAAAAAAGATCCAGAAACGAGAAGAGGCAATCTCTGTGTGATAGCAAATAAGCTCTCTGTCACACGGGGTCTTTTCAAAGAGTGAGAGGGGAATACATGAAGGAGCAAAATTGGGCATCAGAGCAAGAAACGCATAAAGGAGCGCATTCTTTTTCGCTCCAGCACGTGTTGCTTTCAGCAAAGGATTATAAAATTATCTTTGCTATTGCGGTTCTCATTATCATGTGGAAAATGGTTCTAGAAATACCAGGTGTATTGAATTGGCAGCTGACAGGGTGGCAATATGTTGTGCATGCCGTTCTCTTTAAAACAACGGACATCATAATGGTCTGTGTTATTATTTTTATTCCGGTTATGTTACGGCTTCGCACCAAAGTGACGGGTGAGTTGTACAAAAATATTCAGAAACTAGAAGAAGCAATCTCGGTGCGAGAGCACATAAGCTCTCTGTCGCACGGGCTTTGTAAAGACTGAGAGGGGAAAAATGAACAGTGATCCTATAGCCGTATTTCTATTAGATCCCCTGTTCTGGGTATTTATTGTTATTTGCATGATCATTATCATGCTTGTTTTAGCTCTTTATACCTCTGTCTTTAAACGGATGAAAATGAATTTCCAAGTGAAAGGCGAGCTGGAAAGAGTGCTTAAAGAAAATGATCTTGCAACGCAGCAGTTTTGGAAAGATGAAGCCGTGGTGCAGAAGAGGCGTTTGCAACTAAAGGAAAAAGAGTTCTCTGCCGATTATGATGATGATGAAATTCTCACGATAGAAAGTGCAACAGGGCTTTTAAAAAGCTTGGGATGGTCGGTGGAAATCGAGGGAAAGGGAGATTATTTGGCAACCCTCTTTTTACCAGATCGCGAAGTGCAGTTTCTTTATAACGAGCAACGAGTGGAAGAGTTTTCGCCCTTTGATCGCGGACTTTTAATTATGAGCGGTATTTTTGCGGCGGCTTGTCAGACGATTAATCCTCATAATTCTGGGGTTGTGCCAACGGTATTTATGAATTTTGTACCCAATGGATTGGAAATTTTTGAAGAAAAAGTGAGCGTCCAGCTTTTAAAGAAAGCACTCGATAAAACTTTAAAATGGACAATGGAAGATGATTCTTTGCATGAAATGTTTCGCTCTCAATATGGTATTCCCCCTTGGGAAAAAGACTCTTTATCTTGGGCAACGGATGATGACATAGAGCTCGCACCTTATGCTTTGCTGCATCTTGCTGCTCTTGCCTTACTGGGTGATGTTGAGACTTTAGCTTCTTATGACGAAAGTTTTACGTCAGGGGAGAAGCTTGGCTTTGATGAAACCATTGAAAAAGTCCATTTGGAACGCGCGATGGTGATCGCTCAAGAAGTGAAAAGGGAAGGAAAGTTCAGTTACGATCTACTGGAACGGGTTGCTGAGAAGTGGTCTATAGCCATGGACTATCAGCTTTTTAGAGATAGAAACCTTAATTTGTGTAATCAAAAACGAGATTTTCATAAAAAATTAGTTGAGGAGAAAAAACAAGAATTAAGAGAACAAGGATTTGAAGGGGTGAGTGATGAACAGTTCGTGTTTGAAGCAGAGGGGGTAAAACATGCTCCTGATATTACTTATATTAAAGATGGTAAAATCGCATTTATGGATATAAAAATTGATTAGTTTATTCTCCTGTTGAAGAAAAGCACTTTTATTTAAAAGATGTGAAAGCGTCTCAATCATGGCGCTTTCACATCTTTCTTACCAGAGCAAAATAAAGGGTTCGAAAAATCAAGAATAATAGCCAAGATTTTAAAAAATAGACTGGAAATGGCTTGATCCTCAAGAATAGAGGAGAAAAATCAATTATAAATTCTACTCTCTTCTTTAAGATGGTTTTGTTGTTTTGTTAGAAAATTCTCATAAATTATCGCTTATTCAAGCGGTATGAGGGAAAGGTCCATTGACTAAAGCGCTATGGGGGGAGCTCCATTGACTAAAGGCGCTATGGGGAAGCTCTATTGACTAAAGTGCTATGGGAGGGAAGCTAGGGGGTAGAGCCTTTGTCATTTGAGGTGAGAGGAAGGCAAAAAATGGCATTTTTGAGCAGTGTTAAGCTCTTTTGCCTTTGAGGTGTTTTTTGTCTTTCTAAGAAGTCCTTGCCAATGAAGCAGCGCTTGTTAAGCTTCAACAGTGTTTCAGTATGGTGATATTGATATAAAAAGTTATGGTGTTTTTGTGTTTTTCAGTCTGCTTCATGGAGATCTGTAAACCAATCCGATGACAGAGGAGATGCAGGGTCATTTTCTTGAAAACAGAAGAATTTTTGGGAAGAACAAGAAGATTGCGGACCCTTATTAACGAAAGCGCTATGGGAGCGAAGCTAGGGAGTTAGAGCCTTTGTCATTTGAGATGTGAGACAAGTAAAAATGGCATTTTTGAAGGCGATGATATTTGGCCAATAAAAATAAAAACACAATAAAAACTAAACTAAAACAAAGGAAAAATTAAACTAAAAAAGGCCCCATTTTATAAAGGGCCTTTTTATTTAAATTTTACAATATATACAAAATGTATATAACCTTACTTTAAGAACTTTTTGTATCTTATATTCTAGTAGCAACAAGTTGTACGAAATATATAATAAGTGATCCTAAAAAACCAGCTATTGCATTCAATAAATTTTCTGCTTTATCGTATATATCGTCGATTGATGCTTGTTCTGATGCGCTTCTATTACTGACTCTCAGTATATTCAATGTATCCGATGTGTCCCTTACTTGTTTAACAAACTGTAAATTTGTTTTCTCAATAGTATAAGGAGCAACAATAGGAGAGGGTTGTTTATTGACTATACGATCAGATTTTTGAATCGCGAGAGCTAAACCACTTGTAATAGCCCCAGCTATGAAAAAATATCTGATATTCATAGTTTTTCTCCTATATTTATTTCGATAAATAAATATCGATACGTATCATATATAAATTCGATTTAAATAACTATAGTAAAAATACAACAATCACAAAAAAGAATAAACTTTGTCTATATTTTGACAAAATTTACTCTTAATTGCCTTAATGAATTCTTTCAGATTCGATTTTATGAAGGCGTAAAAAAGTTTGAAAGCTCTGTAGGCAAGTGGAATCCCATAAGGTGGGTGATACAATAGTTGCTAGCAAACTTCTTTTTGTGCCTTTGACCAAGGATTCATAAAAATGAGGGTTCATAAAAATGAGATGCGATGAAAATTGAGTAAAACCCTTGAAGGGAAGGATGCACTCTTTTTAAGGCGCGGAGTGCATCCTCTTATGGATTGGATACTGCCTTTATGAGGGTTTGGCAGTTTCCGTTGAGGGGAAGGATGCACTCTTTTTGAGGGCTGGA